>CAJXPN010000039.1 GCA_913058025.1 uncultured Myxococcales bacterium
TAGATCGTCGGCAGCGTCAGATGTGTATAAGAGACAGCTCGTCCTCTCGCACGGGAGCCAGGCTCATGGCGGACTTCGTCTCCAAAGACATCAACCGGATCGAGAAAGACAACCGCCGCTTCAAGCAGATCGTGCGCGGCAAGATCAAGAGCAACCTGCGCAAGTACATGACCCACGGCGAGCTCACCGGCAAGCAGGGCAACGACATCGTCAAGATCCCGCTCCCCCAGATCGACATCCCACGCTTCCGCTTCGCCTCCAAGCAGCAGGGCGGCGTGTCGCAGGGCGACGGCGAGGTCGGCGACGCGCTCGGTGAAGGCGATCAGCCAGGCCAGGGCCCCGGCGACGCCGGCAACTCCGCCGGCTCCAAGGACCTCGAGGTCGACGTCACCCTCGACGAGCTCGCCGAGATCATGAGCGAGGAGCTCTCCTTGCCCAACATCGAGCCCAAGGGCTCCAAGCGCATGGAGGCCGTCAAGGACAAGTACTCCGGCATCCGCAACGTCGGCCCCGAGTCCTTGCGCTCCTTCAAGCGTACCTACCGCGAGGCCCTCAAGCGCATGATCGCCACCGGGACCTACGACTTCGACGACGAGATCCCCGTCATCGTCCCCATCCGCGACGACATGCGCTACCGCTCCTGGTCCGAGACCATGGTCCCCCAGTCCAACGCCGTCATCATCTACATGATGGACGTCTCGGGCTCGATGGGGGACGAGCAGAAGGAGATCGTGCGCATCGAGTCCTTCTGGCTCGATACCTGGCTGCGCTCTCAATACAAGGGCCTGGAGTCGCGCTTCATCATCCACGACGCGACCGCCAAGGAGGTCGACCGCCAGACCTTCTTCAGCACCCGCGAATCCGGCGGCACCATGATCTCGTCGGCCTACAAGCTGTGCCACCAGATCATCGAGGCCGAGTACCCCGCCGACGACTGGAACATCTACCCGTTCCACTTCTCCGACGGCGACAACTGGTCGGTCGACGACACCGCGGAGTGCATGCGCATCCTGCGCGACGAGCTCCTGCCCGTCTCCAACATGTTCTGCTACGGCCAGGTCGAGTCGCCCTACGGCTCGGGTCAGTTCATCAAGGACCTGACCGAGCACTACGGCGACGCCGAGCGCGTCATCCTCTCCGAGATCAAGAACCGCGACGCCATCTACGACTCCATCCGGGAGTTCCTCGGCAAGGGCCTCTGAGTCGCGCAGGCTCCACCGCTGCCGACGAACCCGGTCGATAGGACCGACGCTCCAGACGACGCACCACCTCGACAGGACACCCCGATATGGCCGGCATCAACAAGCAGCTCTGGGACATCAAGGAGCACATCCGCGAGGTCGCCTCCGAGAAGTACGGGCTCGACTTCTTCGAGACCATCTTCGAGGTCGTCGACTACAAGAAGATCAACGAGGTCGCCGCCTACGGCGGCTTCCCCACGCGCTACCCTCACTGGCGCTTCGGCATGGAGTACGAGCGTCTCTCCAAGACCGCCGAGTACGGCCTCTCCAAGATCTACGAGATGGTCATCAACAACGACCCCTCGTACGCCTACCTCCTCGAGGGCAACAACCTCGTCGACCAGAAGACCGTCATCGCGCACGTCTACGCGCATGTCGACTTCTTCAAGAACAACTACTTCTTCTCCAAGACCAACCGGAAGATGATCGACGCGATGGCCAACCACGCCTCCCGCGTGCGCCGCTACATCGACCGCAAGGGCATCGAGGTCGTCGAGGACTTCGTCGACACCTGCCTCTCCGTCGACAACCTCATCGACTACTACAGCCCGTTCATCACGCGGCAGTCGAGCGCCCCCGACGAGGACGCCGAGCTCGGTGAGGTCCCCAGGTTCAAGGCGAAGGACTACATGGAGTCCTTCATCAACCCCGAGTCCTTCATCGAGTCCCAGAAGCAGCGCATGGCCGACGAGGCCGCCAAGGACCGCCGCTTCCCCCGCGACCCCGAGCGCGACATCATGGGCTTCCTGCTGGAGAACGCCCCGCTCGACCGCTGGGAGGCCGACATCCTCTCGATCATCCGCGAGGAGGCCTACTACTTCGCCCCTCAGGGCCAGACCAAGGTCATGAACGAGGGCTGGGCCTCCTTCTGGCACAGCCGCATCCTGACGACCGACGTCCTCGACGACTCCGAGATCATCGACTTCGCCGACATCAACTCGCGCGTGCTCGCCACCTCCCCCGGCCAGTTCAACCCCTACAAGCTCGGCGTCGAGCTCTACCGCGACATCGAGGACCGCTGGAACACCGGCCGCTTCGGCAAGGAGTGGGAGTCGGTCACCGACATGGAGGTCCGCGACTCCTGGAACCGCGACCTCGGGCTCGGACGCGACAAGATCTTCGAGGTCCGCCGCCACTACAACGACATCACCTTCATCGACGAGTTCCTCACCGAGGACTTCGCTCGCCGCAACAAGATGTTCACGTTCGGCTACAACCGGAAGTCGGGGAACTGGGAGATCGAGAGCCGCGAGTTCAAGAAGGTCAAGAACCAGCTCCTCGACCAGCTCACCAACTTCGGCCAGCCCTTCATCTACGTGCGCGACGGCAACTTCATGAACCGCTCCGAGCTCCTGCTCCACCACAAGTTCGCCGGCACCGAGCTGCGCGTGGACTGGGCGCGCGGCGTGCTCGAGTCCCTCCAGCGGATCTGGAAGCGCCCCGTCAACATCGAGACCATCCTCGACGACAAGGGCGTCCTGCTCACCTTCGACGGCTCCGATCACACCGAGAAGTCGATCTCGTACGAGCCCATCTGAGGTCCATGTGGTAGAGGGCGGATTCTGACGCCTTGCGAGACCACAGACCGAGGTGACCTACGTGTACCGCCTGATCCGCTCCCTCCTCTTCAGGTTCGACGCCGAGACCATCCACCACGCCGTCATGGGCGTCTTCTCCACGCTCCTGGCGCTCTCGCCGGCGCGCGCCCTCTGGCGCCGCCTCTTCTCCGTCCGTGACCCTTCGCTGCGCCAGGAGGTCTTCGGCCTCACGTTCGACAACCCGGTCGGCCTCGCCGCCGGGTTCGACAAGAACGCGCAGTGGTTCAACGCGCTGGGGGCGCTCGGCTTCGGATCCGTCGAGATCGGCACGGTCACTGGCCAGGCTCAGCCCGGTAACCCCACGCCGCGCATGTTCCGACTGCCCGCCGACCGCGGCCTCCTCAACCGAATGGGCTTCAACAACGCCGGCGCGGACGCCGTCGCCGCGCGCCTCGAGCGCGCGCGCATCGAGCCGCTGCTCGGGGTCAACATCGGCAAGACCAAGGCCGTCGCGCTCGAGGACGCCCCCGCCGACTACGCGCGCAGCTTCGAGCTCCTCTACCCCTACGCGCGCTACTTCGTCGTCAACGTCTCCTCCCCCAACACGCCGAACCTGCGCCAGCTCCAGGAGCGAGGCCCGCTGCTCGAGCTCATGAGCGAGCTCGGGTCACTCAACGCTCGGCTCGCGTCCCAACGGGGCGAGCCTCGCCGCCCGATCCTGCTCAAGATCGCGCCAGACGTCTCCGACGCGCTGCTCCAGGACATCCTCGACGTCATCGACGAGGCCGGCGTCGACGGCGTCATCGCCACGAACACCACCATCGCGCGCGACGCGCTCGAGACGCCCGGTCAGGCAGACCTCGGAGCAGGCGGCGTCTCCGGCGGCCCCGTGCGCGCCAGGTCGCTCGAGGTCATCCGCGCGATCTACGCGCGCACCGGCGGCGCGCTCCCCATCGTGGGCGTGGGCGGGATCTTCACCGCGGAGGACGCCCTCGAGACGATCGAGGCTGGCGCCTCGCTCGTCCAGGTATGGACTGGGTTCGTCTACGAGGGCCCCGCGATGGTCCGCCGCATCAACGCAGGGCTGGCGCGCGCGTGCGCCCGCGAAGGGGTCTCCTCGATCCAGGCGCTCGTGGGCGCGTCGCACCGCGAGGCTTGAAGTGTGCGTTCGAGATCCTTACGTTCAGACCAGAAGACGTCCGAACGGCTGCTCGTCTGCGTAAGGAGAGGTGGATCTTTTGAAGATCCACCGACGCCCTGCGTCCGTTAGTATACAAGACACGAGAGCGGACCGTGTCGAGCAGCAGAGCCGAGGAGCGCGCCATGAAGAACATCGAGACGAAGACGAACAGCAGCATGGGCAAGCGCGTGGCTTGGGGCGTCGTCTGGACGGCGGTGTTGTTCATGAGCGTGCCCGTGTCGGCGCGCTCGCGCGACGCGGACGGCTCTCGCCTCCAGGCGCGTCATTGCTCGCTCGGTGACACGATCAACGACTCACTCAGCCCCCCCAGGGACAGCGTCGACTGGCGCTCGTTCCGGGTCACCGAGGGCAAGCGCGTGAGCGTCACGCTCACCCACAAGCCGGTCAAGGGCCGCGTCACGCTCACGCTCGTGTCCTCGGCGGGCGGAGAGCTCGGCCGCTCGACCTCGCGCTCCGGGAGCGCCTCGCTCGCCCAGCAGCTCAAGCCCGGCGTGTACTACGTGTCCGTGGCCAGCGGCCAGAGCGTCAAGTACAGCCTCTCGGTGCGCTGACGACCCTCAGAACGACACCTGCTTCTTCATCGCCGCGAGCACCTGCGCGACCTCGTCTGGAGCCAGCGCCGCGTCGATGAGCAACACCTCGTAGACGTGGCCCGTGAGAGCTTCGTCGCCATTCGTGATTGCAAACCTACTCAAACCCAGCGTCTCGACCGAGAAGACCGGAGATGTAGAGGGAGGCAGTGAGATCGTGTACTCCCTGCCTTGGTCGTATGGATACGGTGTGAGCTTGACGTGAGCTTCCTGTCGCTCCAACACGACCCCGAACGGGGTGCCCTTGGCGCTCCCAGAGGCAGGCATCTCCAGATGACGCCACCTCATCCCCTCCTGAATGGCCCCCACCGGCCTGGCGCCCACACCGACCTTCTCGCTCGCCGCGTCCGTCGTGTTCAGCAAGACGTTGTAGATGCCGCCCACGTTGGACTCGAGGAGCGCATGGAACCTCTCCTCTTCTTCCTTGGTTTCGACCACGAAGAGCGCGGTCACGCTGTCCTCGAACGTGAGCGGGCTCTTCTCCTCATCCTCGTCCAGGAGCGTGAGTCCGGCGGGCCTCTCTATGGCGTTGGATTCAGAACTGATCCGAAACGAGAGCCTCGCTTCCCCTCGCTCGTTGTCGTAGTGGGGCGATTGAGCGTCCTCGTCCTGTCCGAAGTGTGGGCTCTGTCGGGCGAGGTTTCGCCACCTCGACACGGACTTCGTGGTGTCGGCGCCGGCCTGGAACTCCACGCCCAGATCACCGCGTGACCACAACCGAACGTCTGAGAGACGAACGGCGTCTACGGGGAGCACGACGACCTCGAGCGTGTCGAACTGTGCGCCGCATGTCGCCTTGAGGATGCCGACTCCAGCGCCCTCGGGCGAGAGCAGCGCGGCGCTGTCGTTGGGTGTATCGTCTTCGAATGAGATGACGTCCTGGTCCGTCGTCGAGAGTATCGGGGAGCCTTCGCACGCTTCAGCGTTGATGAACTCGATGGGCGTGTCCTCCGACCCCGTGACTCCGAGGCGTACGCTCCTGCTCACGGAGCTGAAGGCGAACTCGCCAGCGCTCGGCGAGGCGTCGAGCGATGCGTCGGGGGAGTCTTCTTGAGTGTTCAAGGTGGGGAGACACGCGGTGGTGAGCGTGAGCGCGAGCGCACAGATCAGGTGCGTCTTCATGAGGCTGCCGGGGCTATGGCGTCAGAATGAGCGGCCAGGGTAGCTCAGGTCGACTCTGTGTTCGAGTGTTTTGGAGTCACAGCATGCTCAGCGGGTCGACGTCGACGATGACGCGGACGTTCTTGTGGGTCGAGCCGCCCGAGTCGAAGTAGCCGACGGATTGGAGCGCGGCGATCGTCACGGCGCGGACCTTGGCGCGCGAGCGGGACTTGAAGAGGAGCTGCCAGCGGTACTTGCCCTTGAGCTTGGCGATGGGCGCGAGCGCGGGGCCCAGGATGAAGACCTCGCGCGAGAGCTCGGGGTGGGCGCGCAGGTGGCGGCGCGCGGCGGCCGCGTAGTCTCGCCCGGCCTGGTGGGCGCCGCCCTCACTGGCCGCCTCGAACTTGAACGCGATCAGGTGGCCGAACGGTGGGTAGACCGTCTCCTTGCGCATGGCGAGTTCGTGCTCGGCGAACTTGATGAAGTCGTGCCGCTTGGCCGTCTCGAGGCTGTAGTGTTCGGGGTTGTAGGTCTGGATGTAGACGCGCCCCTCGTCCTCGCCGCGGCCCGCGCGCCCGGCGACCTGCGTGAGCAGCTGGAACGTGCGCTCGGCGCTGCGGAAGTCGGGGAAGTTCAGGCTCAGGTCGGCGAGCACCACTCCCACGGTGGTCACGCGCGGGAAGTCGTGCCCCTTGGTGACCATCTGGGTCCCTACGAGGACATCGATCTCGCCCTTGCGGAAGCCCGATATGACCTTCCGGAGGCCCTTGCCCTTCGATGTGTCGCGGTCGAGGCGCGCGACGCGCGAGCGGCGGAACACCGTGTTCAGGTGCTCCTCGAGCTGCTCGGTGCCCATGCCCTTGCCCGACGGGCCGACCGCGCCGCACTCCGGGCACGACTCGGGCACCCTGATCGAGTAGTCGCAGTAGTGGCAGCGCAGCGACTCCTGGTGGCGGTGGTAGGTCAGCGAGACGTCGCAGTTCGGGCACATCCATCTGTGGCCGCAGTGGTCGCACAGGATGCACGGCGAGTAGCCGCGCCTGTTGAGGAACAGGATCGACTGGTGCTCGGTCTTGGTGGACTCGGCCATCGCGAGCACGAGGTCGCGCGAGAGGACGTCTGACGGGCTGCCCGCGAGCGCCGCGCCGCCGCGCATGTCGATGATGTCGACGTCGGGCATGGGCCGGTCGGCCACGCGATCCGGCATCGACAGGTACGAGACCCGGTCCGTGAAGCGCGCGTTGTAGTACGACTCGAGCGAGGGCGTCGCCGAACCCAGGATCACCTGCGCGCGCTCGAGCTTGCCCCGCACGAGCGCCATGTCGCGCGCGTTGTAGCGCGTGCCCTCGCCCTGCTTGAAGCTCGGGTCGTGCTCCTCGTCGACGATGATGACCCCGACGCGGTCGAGCGGCGCGAAGATCGCCGAGCGCGCGCCGATCACGATCTCGACCTCGTCACGCCGGATGCGCCGCCACTGGTCGAACTTCTCGGCCTGCGTGAGCCCGGAGTGCAGCACGGCGATCTTGTCGCCGAAGTAGCTGCGGAAGACCGCGACGAACTGAGGCGTGAGCGCGATCTCGGGGAGCAGGATGAGCCCGCGCTTTCCGACCTGGAGCGCCTCTCTGATGATGTTGACGTAGACGGCGGTCTTGCCCGAGCCGGTGACCCCGTGGAGCACGAACGCGCGGTAGGCGTCCTTCTCACGCCACGCCCGGACCTCTGCGATGGCGACCTCCTGGGCGGGCGTGAGCACGAAGTCGATGGGCTCGGGCACGGGCTCGGAGGCGAACGGGTCACGGTAGACCTCACGCGACTCCATCGTCAGGATGCCGCGCTCCACCAGCGTCTTCAGGCTCGAGTGTGGTGAGGAGACGTCCACCTTGATGTCCTCGAGCGAGAACTCCCGCTCGCGGTCGGCGAAGAGGTCCAGGATCTGCTGCTGCTTCTTGCCCACGCGCCCCACGTCCGTGCGCGGGTGCACGACCTTGTAGTAGCGCTCCATCTTGATGTGGACCTTGACCTCGTCCTGGTAGATCGCGCGGACGAAGCCCAGGTCCTCGAGCGTGCCCAGGCGCACGAAGGTCATCGACGGGAACCTCTCCTTGATCGCGCGCAGCGGCTTGACCTCGCTGCCGATGAACTCGAGCGCGTCGGCCAGCGCCTTCTCGAGCTCGACGCCCTCGGGCGGGTCAGACATCGCCTCGTAGCACTTGATCCCCTCGAGTCGAATCGACGAGGGGACGGCGAGCCTGACGACCTCGCCGATGGGCGAGAGGTAGTAGTCGGCGACGAACTTGAGGAACTCGAGGCCGGTGTGGGTGAGCAGCGGCTCGAGGTCGACGATGTCGATGAGCTCGCGGACCTTCCCTTCGAGCTTGGGGTCCTCGAGCGTCTCCCGCAGCTCGAGCACCAGCCCGGTCTTGGCGCGGTTGCGGAACGGCACCTGCACCAACTGACCCGCCTTCGCCGCGCCCTCGAGGTGCGCGGGGACGATGTAGCTCAGGCTGGTGAAGAGGGGCACGTCGACGGCGACCTGTGCGTACATCGTGGGACCTTGACGGTGTGGTGCGAGGGGGGCGAAGCGCGTGGCCCTCGATACCCCCCGAATGTAGGGGAGGGGAGGGGGGTCGTCCACCGGCCGAATGCGTCGATGTGATCGTAAATCGAGCGATCGAGCGGTGCCTTAGGCCACCAGAAACTCAACACGAAGAAGAAGTGGACGAAGAAGCGCAACGTGCAGCACGTCGGCGACAAGACGAAGTTCCGCATCACCTACAAGCACAAGATCGGAGGCACGAAGTACGGCTCGAGCAAGTCGGTCACGACGGGCTCGTTCACGTGCAGGAACAACGGTAAGAAGACGGTGAAGTTCGCCAAATGATGCCGCAGTGACATCCTGAAAAAACCCTGACTCGCCTCGCAGGTGAGTCAGGGTTTCACTTCGTTCTATGGGAGTCCGTCAATCTGTTGGGCGCAGGACCACGCGGCGTGCGTCCTCGCGCGCCTGAGATAGCATGTCCTCGTCGCGGGTGAGGTCGCCGAAGCGGAACTCGGCGTGGCCGGCCTGGCGCACGCCCAGGAACTGGCCGGGGCCGCGCAGGCGCAGGTCGGCCTCGGCGAGGACGAAGCCGTCGTCGGTGGCCTGGAAGGAGACGAGCCGCTCGGCGGCGATGTCGGTGAGGCGCTCACCCGCGAGCAGGACGCACATGGAGGCCGCGTCCCCTCGGCCCACGCGGCCGCGGAGCTGGTGGAGCTGTGAGAGGCCGAAGACCTCGGGCGACTCGATGACCATGAGCGTGGCGTTGGCGACGTCGACGCCGACCTCGATCACCGTGGTCGCGCACAGCGCGTGGAGCTCGCCTGCGGCGAACGCCTCCATGACGCGGTCCTTCTCGGCCGGATCGAGCTTGCCGTGGAGCAGCCCCACGCCGAGGCCCTGCAGCGGCCCCTCGCTGAGCATCCCGTGCATCTCCACGACGTTCTTCAGGTGCGGGCTCGCCTCGCTCGCCTCGACCATCGGGTAGACGAAGAACGCCTGCTCGCCGCGCTCCTCTATGCGCTGCCTGACGTAGCGGTAGACCTTGGGCGCGACCTCGCGGTCGCGCAGGACGGTGCGCACGGGCTGGCGGCCCGGCGGCTTCTCGCGGATGACGCTCAGGTCCATGTCCCCGAAGACCGAGTGCGCCAGCGAGCGCGGGATCGGCGTGGCGGTCATTGACAGGAGGTGCGGGTCCTCACCCTTGGTGAGCAGCGACTCGCGCTGCTCGACGCCGAACTTGTGCTGCTCGTCCACGATCACGAGCCCGAGGTTCTTGAAGACGACGTCGTCGCTGAAGAGCGAGTGCGTCCCCACGATGAGGTCGTACTCACCGCGCTCGAGCATCTTGAGCGTGTCGCGGCGCTCGCCCGCGCTCAGCGAGCCTCCCAGGAAGCCCATCTTGACGCCGTGCGGGCGCAGGAACTCTCGCGCTCTGGCGAGGTGCTGGCGCGCGAGGATCTCCGTGGGCGCCATGAGCGCGGACTGCTGGCCCGAGCCCGCGACGATCGCGGCCGCCGTGAGCGCGACGACGGTCTTGCCGCTGCCCACGTCGCCCTGGAGCAGCCGGCGCATCGGGAAGGCCTGGGAGAGGTCGTCGGCGATCGTCTTGAGCGCGGCGCGCTGGTCGCCGGTGAGCTGGAACGGCAGCCCTCGGACCGCGGCGCGCCCGCGCTCGCGGTCGGTGCACGCGGGCGCCTTGGCCTGCGCGCGCGCGGCGGCGTAGTCGAGCGCGAGCTTGCGCTGGAGCGTGTAGAACTCCTCGTAGACGAGCCGGTCACGCGCGCGGCCGAGCTCGACCTGGAACGTCTCGACGTCCTCGAACGCGGAGAACATGTGGATCGTGGCGAGCGCCTGCGCGATCCCGGGGAGGTTCCTCGCCTCGAGCACCTCGCGGGGGACGACGTCGCCCAACTTGGAGGCGAGCGCGTCGAACGCCTGGCGGATCGCCTTGCGCATCTTCGCGTCGCCGAAGCCCTCGATGACCGTGTAGATCGCGCCCACGGAGAGGCGAGGCTCGAGGATCTCGGCGGGCGCGTGGTCGCCGATGACCTCGAAGTCGGGGTGGAGCATGGTCGGGATGGTGCGGTCGTAGCTGATCTCACCGGCCACGCGCATCCAACGCCCCGGCTCGAGCTCGCGCACGAAGCTCGCCTTGCCCATGTTGAACCAGAGCAGCTTGAACCACTGCCCCTCGTGGTCCAGCGTCACCTCCACGGGCTGGCGCGTGTTCGGCGCCGGCTTCTTGACCTGGATGATGGGCGCGTAGAACTCCGCGCGGGCGCGCCGCTCGGCCTTGAGCTGGGGTCCGGGGTAGTGGTGCGCGCACTTGTAGTACTTGCGCGGCGTGAACAGCAGCAGCTCGAGCTGGTCGAGCAGCCCCCGCTCCTTGAGCTTGACCGCCGACTTGGGCCCGACGCCCTTGATCGACTCGATCTTGATGTCGGCGGGCTCGGCCAGCGTCAACGACAGCCGCCCGGGGGTGATGTTCTGCATGGCGTCCTCTTCCTCGCGGACGTGGAGGGACGGTATTCAAACGTTCAGTGCCTGGGGTGTCAAGCGCGGGGTTCGATCGCCCCGGAGCAATCGTGGGCGGACGCCGCTTGTAGAGTCCATGTGGTTGGGTTCTGATGGCGCGTCCTGTCAGGAGGAGGTGCGCGTGTCGGAGACGAAGAGAGGGAGATTCATCGCGGTCGTGGTCGCCGCGTTGGTCGGCGCCGGGGCGTTGAGCTGGTGGGTCGTGGAGGGGATGGAGCCGTCACGAATCGACATGTACGAGGTCTCACCCGTCGATGGCCGCCGCGCCGTGGTCGCGTTCTACGACGAGGGGCTCGAGTCGGAGCAGCTCGCGTTGATCGACCGTGAGGCCGGCGAGCGCGTGTGGCAGCGCCCCTTGCCCGAGGGCGACAACGACTTCTTCTCCTCGGGTGGGCTGCTGTCAGACCTCAACGTGAGCGCCGCGCGCGGCCTCGTCGTGGTCCATGCGTCATCGCGCGAGGATCGCGTCGCGAGGGCGACCGCGATGCGCCTGGAGACCGGCGAGGTCGCCTGGGAGCGTGAGCTGCCCGAGCCTGGCGACCGGGCAGGAGGAGGGCTCGACATCCACGGCGACACGCTCGTCACGATGGACCGTGGCATGGGCCTCCGCGTGCTCGACGTCGAGACGGGCGAGGAGCTCTGGTCGCGCGTCGACGAGCTCGACCGATCCTACCGCGTGCACGAAGGCCACGTGATCATCCAGCGTCTCATGGAGGCCACGGTCGTGCTCCGGCTCCGCACGGGCGAAGAGATCGGGCGGTTCGAGTCACGCGGGGCGATCTGCTTCACGGAAGGGGCGCTGCGTTGGATCGACTACGGCTCGGGCTCCGACCCCGACGCACCGCACGCGCTGATGTCGTTCGGTCTCGAGGGCGCGGAGGTCACGCGGGGTCCGACGGTCGCGTCCGGGAAGGGGATCGGGAGTTGGACGAGGTGTGGCACCTACGACGGGGACCTGATCTTCTCGGGCTGGAGCAGCCAGAAGTCGTCGTGGGCCGCGGACTTCATGAGGGTCGACGCCGAGACGGGCGAGCTTTCCTGGTCGCTCGGGCTACTGGGCCGGATCGATACCGTCGTCATGAGCGCGCCCGCGACCTTCTACTACCTGAACGGCCCGCTCACCCGGTTCGTCCCCGCGCTGACGATGCGCAAGGAGGAGGACGCGCTCCTCGCGAAGGGGCACGTGATCGACCTGGAGACCGGCGAGCTTCGCTCGGAGGGCGCGGACATGCCGTCCGAGCGTATAGGGAGCCCGAGGATCTGGCGCGTCGAGGGGACGTCGACCTGGATCATCCAGGCCCAGGACGGCGCGGACAACGTCGTGGCGGCGTTCGACGCCGAGCGCGGCGTGCTCACGGGGGCGGTCAAGGCGAAGGGGTTGGCCGCGTCGACGATGCGCGCGCCAGATGGCGTCCTCTGGATGCACGCGTTCGGCCTGTTCAGCCGCACGGGCGCCCTCGGCTGGTACTGTCTCTTATACACATCTGACGCTGCCGACGATCTACTCTGTGTAG
>CAJXPN010000040.1 GCA_913058025.1 uncultured Myxococcales bacterium
GAGTGAGGGCAGCGGCTGGCTGTAGTTCAGGTAGGCGGCGTCGTAGGGGTTGGCGCCGAAGAGGTTGAAGATCGAGCCGGAGTCGAACCAGGGGCGGCGGCGCTCGAGGCCGGCGGTGAGGTCGCCCTCGAGCGCGGGGGCGCGCCAGGCGAGCTCGAGGCCCGCGCGCGTGAGGTCCTGGAGGAGGAAGTGGTAGGTTGCGTGGCTCGAGAGGTTGAGGCGCTCGTGCGGCGTGACCACGATCGCGCCGGCGCCGCGTGAGTCGCCGACGCGCTCGACCCCCACGGTCTGTTGGAGCGCGACGCTCGTGGAGAGGGCTCGCGCGAAGGAGTAGCCGGCCGAGGCGCCGAGGAGCCAGGGGGCGCCGTCGGCGACGCCGAGGTCGTCGCGTATCGGGAGGCCCTGGACGTCGAAGGTCGAGGGTGCGTACCAGCCGTAGGCGAGCGAGACGCGGCGCCCGGCGTGGACCTCGAGCTGGAGGATCTGGCCGCCGAGGTTGGCGCGCGCCGAGGCGGAGGCGCCGTCGAGGTCGCGAGGGCCGAGCGCGCTCCAGGTCCAGATGCGCCCGGCGCGCAGGGTCAGCGGTCGCAGCGGGCGCCACTGGACCTGTGCGATGTCGAGGCGCGCGTCGTTGTACTGGTCGAGGAAGAGCGGCGAGGAGTCGCGCAGCGCGCGCGGGAGGCCGAGGTCGGTCTGGTAGCGCATCGAGACGCGCGCGGAGAGTGAGCCCGAGCCGTCGCCCTGGATGTCGTAGGCGTCGAGCTCGAGCGCCTGAGACAGGAGCCTGGGCGCGGCGACCGAGCCGTCCGATCGAGAGAAGTGTGTCATGCGGCCGGCGCTCAGGGAGCGCACGCGGACGCTCTGCGCCGACGAGGGGGCGGCGTGCGTGGAGAGGAAGGCAACCACCATGGCGAGCGTGGCCTTGCGTCGCGGCGTGCGCGTGCGGGGTGGCGAGGGCAAGGGCCTCTCCTTCGGAGCCGGTGTTCCAGTGCGTGCCGAGTCGCACTTTGTCGCACATACGCAGGCGCTGCGCAAAGAGTGGTGCCGGTCTGAAAAAATTGCATAGCTCGCGTTCGCGTCCGACCGTGGAGACCGTGCGTGTGTGCGCGGCGTGGAGCATGGGCCAGCGCGAGCGCGTGGAACGGTTCTTGTAAGTTCAGAGACGAGTAATGAATCGAGCCAAGAGACGCGAGACGTCTGAGGAGGAGCCTGTGGTCAGGCATGGAGCCAAATTCAATGTGAAGGGATTCACGTTGGTCGAGCTGATGGTGGTGGTGGCGATCATCGCGTTGCTCGCCACGATCTCGACGCCGAACCTGTTCGGGTTTCTCAAGAGGACGAAGGCCCGTGACGGCGCGAACGCCGTGGCGAGCTACCTCCAGAACGCCAGAGACCAGGCGATGTCGCGAGGCGAGGTCGTGCTCCTGGGCGTGACCGTGGCGGGGGGTAACATCGAGATCGCGACGTACCGCGCGCCATTGGTCGAGACGGTCGACGAGTTCACGCAGGCGGGGACGGTCCAGCGCGACCGCTTCGCGAGCTCGTGCTCGGAGCTCACGGACCCGTTGCTCGCCAACCCTTACGCGGGTGCGAACCGGGTCGCGGTCCTCAACCCGCAGACCGCGGGCGGCAACGGGGAGGTCGCCGAGAGGCTCGACCCGAACATCCGCGTCGTCGGGATGACGGACCCTGCGGCGTCGCCGCCGAGCGTGGGGTCGGCGTTGGGTTCACCGAGCCCGTTGCTGCTGTGTTTCGCGCCGGATGGCCGTGTGTACACGTCGGACGGGGCCGAGCTCACGTCCCAGGATGGCGTGTGCAACTCGAGCCTGGTGTTCATCGTGACGAGCGATCCGAACGTGGGCGTGACCCCGACGACGGCGCAGGCGCTGGGGGAGACGTCGCTGCAGAACTGGGTGTGCCCGACGACGACGCCCGTCAACGTGGCGGAGCGTAAGCGGCTCTACACGACGCTAGACGTCGCCCGCGACTCGTCCTTCGTGTACGCGGTCTCGATGTCGTTCAACGGACGCGTGAGGGTGGACTGATGAAGACGAAGACACGACGAATGAACAGGGCTCTTGGCGGTCGCGCAGGCTTCACCCTCCTCGAGGTGATGATCGCGGTGGCGGTCTTCTCGGTGGGGATGATGGCCGTTGCGGCGCTGGAGCTCATCGCGCTCAACGGCTACGCCTCGGCGCGTGACCAGGCGAGGTCGGCCGAGCTCTCCCAGCGGGTGGTGAGCATCATGAAGGTCGAGGCGCTAAACTGGGGCGTGGGAGTCTCGGACGACGTGAGCGCGCTCAAGCCCCTCTACACGGACGCGTCGTCGCCGTTCGGGCCGAACGCGATCCTCAGAGACGTCGCGTCGGACCCGTGGGTGTGGAAGACGCTCACGAACGAACCGGTGGACGAGATGCTCGAGGAGGGTGTGGGGACCCATGGGCGCTACTGCATCTACGCGCGAGGCGGGTACATGGCGCAGGCGCTCGGCGTGCAGACCGACACGAACGACGACGTCACGAGCTCGCCGATGATCCAGGTCCAGGTGGCCGTGGTCGCGCCGGGCCCGACGAACACGTTGATTGGCTTGAACGCGTGCAACAACCTCACCGGCCTGCCGGGGTGCAGCGCGTCGCTGGACGCGATGCTCAGCCCCGCAGGTGACCAGAACGCGCTCGAGTCGTGCGGAATGCGTGTGGTGCACGCCGCGGCGTTGATTCGACGCACGGGAGAGAGGATATGAAGATGTTCAGGTTGATGCGTAGGAGGAGGGGTTTCACGCTCATCGAGTTGATGGTCGCGATCGTGATCGCGGGCATCGTCGTCGTCTCGGCGTACGCGCTGTTCTCGAACACGTCGCGCGCGATGTACGAGGTCGACAACCTCTCGAAGCTCAATGACCAGGCGCGTTTCGCCGCGGAGCTCATCGCGAGGGACGTCCGCTCCGCGGGCTCGCTCTCGACGCCGAACTCGTACACGGACAAGTTCGTCAACCCGTCGACGAACCTGTCGGACAATCCGCTGAAGAACTCGAACTTCGTGCGCGCCATCTACATGCCGCCGCTCCAGGACGTGGCCATCGGGCCCCAGGGACAGGCGGTGAACGGGGTTCTCGCCAACGCCGGCACCTCGAGCGACCAGCTCATCGTGATGGGGGCGTACGACTACCCCTTCACCTTCGAGATCAGCGGGCTCGAGGAGGCCACGAACGGCGAGGTCACCAGCGCGATCGTGAGGGAGGGTCCGAGGGGCACCTGGCGCTTCGCGCGAAGGGACCCGTTCGACGTGCGCGTCGACACGTTGGGCTCGCTGAGCGCGGGCCAGCTCCAGAGCTTGTCGAGCGGGACCAAGGCGCGCCTGATGCGCGCCATCGACCGCAACGGCTACATGATGTTCGCCACGATCGACCCGGCGACTGACGGGTTCGAGTACAACGCGAACGAGTTCGCCATCAAGTTCTCTGACACGCAGCGCTTTCGGTTCCGCGTAGGCAACGAGCAGAACGGGTTCGAGCCCGCCGCCTCCGAGGACGAGGGCTACGAGGCTGCGCTGCTCGACGCGTTCCGTTACCGGGTGTGCATCTCGCGCGAGGACGTCAACAACCTCCAGCTCGTGCGCGAGCGCGTCGACCCGTCGGATCTGATCGACGACCCCAGCTCCATCGTCACCAACCCGTCATGTGGCGATTTGCCCTCAGGGGTCCTCGAGCAGCACGTCGTCGCCGAGCACGTCGCGGACTTCCAGGTCTGGTTCGACTGCACACCGAACAACTCTCTGGCGCTCGAGGAGGTCGTCCGCCAGCGTGGATGGCTGACCCCAGACGCCGCAGGCGCGAACGTGGCGCACAACTGCCTGAACACCGACTCGCTCTCGGCGTCCACGTTCGGCCGCGCGGACCAGGTCCGCGTCGCGCACATCCGGCTCTCGTTGCACACGCCCACCGAGCGCTCCGACCTCCCGAACTACCGCTTCCTGACCAACCAGAACCCGCTGACCACGACCACGGACCCCTCCGACGCCCAGGCGGTCGGTCCGCTCCAGACCTTCGACATCGACGGAGACCTCACGAGCGCAGCGCGCGTCGTGACGGTCCAGATCGACCTCGACCTGCCCAACTTCGCCGGGAGGGTGAACCGATGAGAAGCCTCAAGATCGCGAACCACGAACGAGGCGCCGCGCTCATCGCCGCGCTCATGCTCACGCTCGTCCTGAGCGCGCTGGGCTTCGTCGCAGTCAAGTCCACGACCCGCAGCATGGGTCAGACGAGTAACTACAAGATCCGCGCCCAGGCCAACATGGCCTCGGAGTCCGCGCTCCTCTTCACGACCGACCGCGTCGGCCAGAAGTCCTCACAGTACTGGGACTTCATGAGGGCGCGCGCGCAGAGCGAACAGGGCACGACGAACAGCGCCAAGGACACCATCGAGCGCGGCGCGTACATGGTCGTGACCCGTGAGCAGTACTCGGGCACGAACAACGCGCTCGAGACCCCGTCCGCCACGAGCAAGGAGACGGGCCTGTTCGGGAACTCGAACACGAACAACTCGTCGCACGAGTCGAGCTCCACGGCCGACCACGCCGAGTTCCGCGTCATCTTGCGTGACCCTATCGAGGGCCCCCCGATGGAGGGGATGCAGCAGAACGCGACCCCCGGAGGTGGCACCCTGTGCCAGAAGAAGCTCGCCCTGGTCTCGGAGTACCGCTACAACACGTCGACGAGGGACGACATCAACGCGATGGAGAAGAACTCCTGGGCGCGCGCCGCGATGGCGGGGATGGGTCGTCATTATCAAGAGACGATCATCGGGCCCGTTCTTTGCAACTGATTCGAATCGAGAATTCAACACGAGGTGAGGATACGTCCACACCGCACGTCAACACACCGCGAGGCATGAGGCGATGACGCGCACACGAACAACCCCCAAGAATAGAACACGCGGCATGGGGCGCGCGAGCGCTGCGGCCGCGATCTGTTGCACGGCGCTCGCGCTGAGCAGTGACGGAGCGCGCGCCCAGCAGGACCCGACGACCATCGGCGCGGGGCAGAAGCCCTTCGTCATGGTCATCGTGGACACCTCTGCCTCGATGGAGTTCAGCCAGGAGGGCGAGACCCGCTACGCCTGCTACGGCAAGGATCCGACGGACGCGACGCTCGACACCTGCAACGAGGCCAACGGAAGCACCACCTTCCCTCCTCGAGGTGGGGTGGACAAGACGGTCTACGAGTGGGGCCCAACGCAGACGTTGACCGAGAGCGTGTTCGACGCGGGCGATCCCTCCGATCCGACCGACGATCGGACGTGGAACGACCCGAGCAACTTCGTCAACGGCAACAACAAGGTCAGGGAGTACATCGGCCCGTGCCGCACCTGGGTGCCCAGGTGCAACAACTACGAGCGCCCGCCCTGGCTCCCGGAGGCCAGCGACAAGCTGCTCCGAGAGGGCCACACCGAGAACTACTACGACGACGAGATCGGTGACATGCGCGGCAATCGCGCCGCCGACGGGTCGTTCACGCAGGCGAACTCGGGGCGCCTGAGCAACTTCAACCAGCCTCGCCACGTCCAGGTCAAGGAGCTGCTGACCGGCGACATGGTGCTGCGCCCCAGCGGCACGCTCCCCGACGACCGCGCGCTCAGCGCCGACGAGTACGGCCCCGGCTGCTTCTTCGTCCCTCGCATGTTCGGCGCGCGCTCGAACAAGGACGCCTACCGCATCTGCCACGACGAAGAGCTCATCGACTCGAACGACCCGACCAAGGGCACCCGGCTGGTCAAGCAGGGGGGAACGACGTTCCCCGACTTCGTCGACCACAACGACCCGCGCCCCCACATCCAGGAGGTCTACGACTTCCAGCGGCGCAACGGCCTGCTCGACAACCTCTCCAACGTCGCGATCTTCTCGGTCGCCATGTTCGACGGCTACCAGGGCAAGGATCCGTTCGTCTCGACGTCGGGCAGCTGGGACCTCGACGGCACGTTCATCGACGGCAGCGCCGGTGACGAGGCCGAGGGCCCCGAGAAGTACAACCTCGGCGTGTACAAGATCGTGGGGCCCAGCGTGGCGCTCCACGAGATCGAGACGACGAGCCTCGCGCCGCTGTCGACCTTCTCGCAGATGGCCATCGCGGACGCGGGCTTCCTCACGCTCGACGACAACAAGGACTTCGAGGTCAAGGGCGACAACAAGAACGAGATCGGCCTGTCCTTCCCCCCGAAGTTCAAGGATCTCGTCCAGCCGTACTACCTGGGCCAGCAGCCCATCGCCAAGGGTACGCCGCTGGCCGCGGCCATCCACGACGTCCACATGTACTTCAAGTACGGCCAGTACGAGTTCAAGAAGGACGGTGAGCTGGACACCAGCACGGACAAGATCGCGCACCCGCTGGGCAACGACGACTTCTACCAGTGCCGCGGCAAGCACGTCGTGATGCTCACCGACGGTTACCCCGAGCCCGAGACGGGCACGGGCATCGGCAGCGAGCGCCTCGGGCCGGCGTACCAGTACAACGAGCCCGACAAGTACCCCTACAAGCTCGCCGAGGAGGAGATCGCCGACTTCGTGGCGTTCGCCAACGACCCGACCTACTCCCCGGCCATCCTGAACCCGAAGTTCCAGACGCGCGTGCACATCGTGGGTCTGAACACCGAGCGCGGCGTGGATCCGACCGCGACGGACGGGAGCGAGGAGGAGGTCCGGCGCAAGATGGGGCTCATGGCCTCTAACGGCAACACCTGCGCGCTGTTCTACCTGAGCAAGTCGGTGGAGGGCCGCGAGTACATCCCGAACACGCTCGACCTCAGCGAGTGGTCGGTCGACTCGGGCACGTGCGACGAGTCCGCAGGCCAGAACTGCCTCGTCGTCCAGTTCCCCGACCGCGCCACCGCGCCCCAGTATGACACGGGCGAGGACACCAACGGCGACCTGACCACGGAGACCATCAGGTGTCAGTCACCTGCGCTCATCCTCTCGCGCAACGACAGCGCGTTCACCGGCTCGCTCCAGACAGGCGACAACCGCGAGTTCCGTGACGACCTGGCGTTCGCGCTCCAGATCGTCTTCAACGAGGTCATCGACGCCACCGGCGGAGTCGCCTCGCGCACCCGCGCCGCCGTCACCAACAGCATCGCCCTGGCGGGCGATCGAGGCCAGTACCGGATCTACTCGGGCGCCGAGGTCAGCGCCGGCAGCATCTACTGGAAGGGCCTGCTCAACCGCGAGCCCTACGTCTGCAGCGCCAACACCACGCCGACCCTGTGCACCGACCTGGACGACCCGGCGACGTGCATCTGGCCGCTCCACAGAGACATCGCGCTGCAGATCGAGCAGGACGCGAGCGGTGCGTGGATCGACAACCGCCGCCTGTTCACGGCGCTCCCGCGCCTGGGCTCGGACCCCATCAACGCCCCTGAGCCGACGGCCACCGGGAACGCGCTGTTCCCGACGACGTACTCGCTGCTCAGTGTCGAGAGCAGCGACGCGCAGAACCTCGCGGCGGACACGTTCGGTGACACGAACCTGCTCAACCCGGCCAACAGCCAGCTCCTCGTGGGCAAGCGCATCCCATACCGCTCCCCCGAGCTCCGTGAGGCGATCACGAACATGGGCGGCGTGGACGCTTCGAGCGTCGACAGCTACCTGTTCGGCGGGAGCTCGCCCGAGGACACAGATCGCGTCGTGAACTCGGTGCGAGGCCGACAGGACGAGAAGCGCGGCCAGCCGCTCAACGCGATCCTGAACTCGAACCCCAGCGTCGTGGGGCCGCCCTCGCTGGACCTGCCGATCGCGAGCTACCGCGACTTCCGCGATCTCTACCGCAACCGCGCGACGATGCTCTACGTCTCCACCCTCGACGGCATCCTCCACGCCATCCACGCGGGTGAGCAGAACCAGAAGGACGGCATCGACCTCCGCGTCCCCGTCCGCGAGAAGGCGGCGGGCAAGGGCGACGAGTCCGTCGACCGCGTGGTCCCGGGCATCGACAACAACCCGACGACGTCTCAGCGTGAGGCGTGGGGTTACGTGCCCGACATCCTGAGGCTGGAGCTCTTCCCGAACCTCCAGCGGCAGCCGAACCTCCTGGACGGCTCCCCCGTGATCAAGGACGTGAGGCTGTGCGACGCGAGCCCGGCTCGCAACTTCAACGAGCAGGCGTGTGGGGTGGTCACCAGCGACCCGAACACGAACCTGCCTGGCGCGATGCAGTGGCGCACGGTGCTCGTCCAGGGCCTGGGCCAGGCGGGCGCGGGCTACTTCGCCATGGACGTGACGCGCTCGGGCGGCCCGATCGCCGACGGCGCCAACTCCGGCAGCATCCTCACCACCGACCCCGACCCGATCCCCCTCTGGGAGTTCGACGCCGCCTGGGAGAAGCGCCAGATCGAGAGCCTCGACCTCCCGCTCGTGGCATCCGTCGCGGGCTCCGTCGAGCTCCCGATCGGCCTCCCCGTGGACAACTGCCTCCCGGCTCCGCTCGACAACATCAACTGCAACTCCGACCCCGACAAGTTCTACCAGGAGTCGTTCCTTGGCATCAGCACGGGTGACCCCGCGATCGGTACGGTCGTCCTCCAGGACCCCGCCGACGTGACACAGAAGTTCCAGCGCCCGGTGGCGATCTTCGGCGCCGGCCGCGTCAGCGAGACGGGCGCGGCGACGCGCTCGGGCCGAGCGATCTACGTGGTCGACCTCCAGACGGGCTCTCTGCTCCGCCGCTTCGTCGGCTACAGGAACCCGGACGGAAGCGCCCGCAAGTTCGAGTACGAGGTCTCGGGAACGCCCGCGCTCTTCAACGACCGCGTGGGCTCGGTGACCAACCGCGGCTTCATCGGTGACGCGGGCGGCCGCCTCTTCCGCATCGACATGTCGGCCATCAACCCGATCGATTGGACGGTCGGCCTGATGTACGACCCGTGCCTCAACGACGACCTGAGCGACCTCGCCGAGACGATCAACAACGCCCGCGACACGCCCCTCTCTGAGCACTGCGGTGTGCCCGACGAGGACACGGACTACCTCCCCGAGAACGTCCCGACCCGCGCGGTCGGCCCGGCGGACTTCCCGCCGGCCGTGGCGCTGGACAGCTCGCGTCGACTCGTCGTCACCTACGGCCTGGGCGATCGCTCCGACACGACCAGCGCTGGCAGCCTCCAGGCCGTGATCGCGGTCGCCGAGGAGTTCGAGGTCGACGGCAACGGCGTCCTCGTCTTCAAGCCCTCCCCCAACGCTCAGCGCTTTGCGTACGCGTTCCAGAACGGTGAGAAGCTCACGGGCGCGCCCACGATCTTCAACAACGGGTCGTACTTCACGACCTATTACACCAACCCCGACGACGCTTGCGCGCCGGGCACCTCGCGCATCTACGGCCTCGACTTCAACGAGCAGGGCGGCGTCTTCAACGGCGGCGGCGTGCTCGTGGGCAAGTTCAGCAAGGAGGACCCGCAGTTCGACGACCCCGCGATCCTGAACTCGGGAGAGTCTGGCACGACGGGGACCTACCTCTGGGTCGGCCCGGAGGAGCCGTCGCTGATTCGCGGCCTCACGATCGCGTTCGACGTCGACTGTTCGGGTGACCCCGATGGGCCCGCGGGCTCGTTTACCGAGGACGGTGACCCGCCCCAGCCCACGCTCATCGCGCAGATCGGTGGCGCGGAGCCCCCGCCCAACATAGGCAGGGGCAACCCGGGCTCGGGCGCGGACGGCGTCGCTCGCCTCGAGATCAAGCTCGAGGCCGGCAAGTCCAGGGCCGTCCCGTTGAGCTGGGGTGTCGTCGGTTTTTGAGTCGAAGACATGAACGTGTGAAGCGACGGCCCGCGCGCCCTCGAGCCTCTGGCTCGGTGGGCGCCGGGCCGCGCGTGATCGAGGCTACATGAAGGTTCTCCCAATGATGATGTGGACGAGGCTCACGGCGGCGCTGTGTTGCGGCCTCACGTTGGCGGCGTGCGACCCGACAGAGGTCGACGCGCCGCCCGAAGTCGAGCTCCCCCTCGTCGAAGACGACCGGCCCGCCGAGCGCATGGACGCCTTCGGGCTGCCGCTCCCGCCGCGCGTGGTCAGCGTGCACACACGCAACGAGTTCTACGTGATCGTGGAGACGGACATGTCCATCGAGGAGCTCGCCGAGTTCTTCGAGCAGAACCTCGAGCAGCACGAGGTCCTGAAGTTCTCGCTCCGGCTCCACGCCGTCGCGCTCAAGCCGGGCCTCCCCGAGATCCGCGCGGCGTTCCGGACCGGCCGCCGCAGCAACGTGCTCGTTCGCTACCGGCTGCGCCCCTTCTTCGAGGCGGGCGTGGACCCCAAGGACCCCGACGCGAGGATGAAGGGGCCGATCGTCTCCGGCGTGCGTGGCACCGAGGACGGCCCCGTGGACACGCGCGGCAACATGAGGAAGCGGCCCAGCAAGGGCACCGAGGTGAAGCTGCGCACGCCCAGCGGCAAGCTGCTCGCGCCCGGCGCGAAGTGGTACGAGCCGTACTATCCGCCCCCCGGCTCCCCGCTCTACGACGACCGATCCAACTGGGGCCGCCCCTTCGGCACGTGGGACCCCGGCTGAACGAGGGCCGCGTCCGGCTCGCGGCGCGCTCGTCCGTCGGTTTGATGTGTTGGCGAGAGGCGCGGCAATGGGTTACCTTGGGCGACATACATGCCGATGGACCTGAGTGGAACTTGGATCAACAACCACGTCACCAAACCCGCCGCCTCACCCGCGCCGCGGAGTTCAAATACTTCCTCTGGCGCCGCCACAAGGCCAGGCGAGCTCTGCGCGAGACCTTGCCCGAGGTGCTCGCGACGGACGGTAAGGTCGTGCGGCGGCTGTGTTCGCGGCATGATCACATCATCTACCAGGAGTTCGACGACGAGCGCACGTCGGCCTTCATGATCGAGCGGGTCGAGGCGAGCGCGACGCCAGGCGTCGCCATCGCCGGGTACTCCACGCTCAAGGATCAGGACTCGGTGGCGATCCTGCACACCGCGCCAGGCCTCAAGCCTGGTTGGGTCGCGTTCCCTCAGGACGCGTGGATCCCCAGGCCCGACTCGCAGCGGATCACCCTCCCCGACAACATCAAGGAGATCCCGAGGATGCGCCTGGTCGCCGGCGCGGGGGTCTACTGGATGAACCGTGAGCTGGTGATCCACGCCGCGCTCGAGCAGCGTGGCTCATCGTTCTCCAGGTCGCGCCACGCCTTCAACCTCCTGGACCACCTGGAGTCCTGGCGCATCGTGACGATCGCGTACAAGAACGGTGAGCAGCGGGTCATCGAGGCCGCGAGGTCTCCCGAGCCCATCGGCGAGGTCTCGCGAGTGCGCGAGTCGCGCTCCGAGGTCAGCTTCGCCATCGAGCCGATGGTCTACAAGGAGCTCAAGCACATGGACCACCAGGTGTGGTTCGAGCTGCGCTTCGACCGTGAGCTCTTCTGCCTCCCCACCGACTGGTCCTCGTTCTGGCTCTCGGTCGATCTCGTCGAGCCTCCAGGCATGGTCCTCTAGCGACGATCTGGACGGCGCCCGCGCGCCTCATCGCGTCCCCCATCCCATCAGGACTCATGAACCCACACATCTTTCGGAAGTACGACGTGCGCGGCATCGCGGACGTCGACCTGACCGATGAGGTCGTCGAGCGCCTCGGCCTCGCCTTCGGCGAGGCGCTGCGGCAGCGCGACGACCTCCCGCGCGCGGTGGCCATCGGCCGCGACGCCCGCGCCTCGAGCCCTCGGATCTTCGAGGCGCTCTCGCGCGGCATCCAGGCCGCGGGCTCCGACGTCGTCGACCTCGGGCTCGTGCCCACGCCGGTCGTCTACTTCGCGGCGTGGACCCGGGACGACCTGGGCGGCGCGATCCAGATCACGGGGTCGCACAACGCCGCCGAGTACAACGGCTTCAAGATGATGCTGGGCCACGACACGCTCCACGGCGAGGCGATCCAGCGCCTGGGAGCGCGGGCCCGTGAGGGCGCTCGCGCGGCCGCGAGCCCCGGCGTGATGCGCGCGTGGCCCGAGGTCCTCGACGTCTACACCGCGCACCTGGCAGGCGACTCGCGCGTGCAGGAGGGCGCGCGCCGGCTGTCGGTCGTCCTCGACTCGGGCAACGGCGTCGCCGGTGTGATCGCGCCGCGCGTGGTCTCCGAGCTCTTCGACGTCGAGCTCACCGAGCTCTACTCCGACCCCGACCCCAGGTTCCCCAACCA
>CAJXPN010000041.1 GCA_913058025.1 uncultured Myxococcales bacterium
GAGATTTCTGCCTGTCTCGTGGGCTCGGAGATGTGTATAAGAGACAGGCCCTGGACGCCCGTGGAGTGAGAAGTCTTCGCGTGGATGTCGATGATCATAGTTGTGACGCGTCGCGGCTGAAAGGATGGGGATTAGACGCGCGCGCGAGAACGCGCGCCGCGGCTGCGGTATATAACGAGCGGGCGGATGGGAACAAGGCCAATCAGGTCAGCGCTCCGTGTGAGCATGCGCGGTGGCGTGCTCGTCCTCGACCTCGCCGTCGTCGTTCAGGTCGAGGACGACGGGGCCAGCCGCCGCCGGCTCGGTGCGAGGCTGCGAGGCGCGCGTCACGTCGATGACCTCGGGGCCAGCGGCGACGTGGTCGCCGTCCCAGCCGAAGCCTGCGTGTCCGCCTCCGAACGACGAGTAGACGCCGCCTCCGCCCTGGGTGAACCAGGAGTCGAACCGTTTGCGCACGAAGCGCCGGATCGGCGCGCGCGTGAACGGGATAAGCAGGATGAAGCCCGCGAAGTCGGTGAGGACGCCGGGGGTGACCAGGAACGCGGAGGCGAGGAGGACGGCGAGCCCGTCGAGGATGGAGTCACCCGGGAGCGAGCCGGTCGCGAGCTCGGACTGGATGCGCCTCCAGGCCGCGGAGCCCTGGCTCTTGCCGAGCCACGCGCCGGCGATGGCGGTGAACGCGATGATTCCGAGCGTGGGCATCGTGCCGATCTGCTGACCGAGCGGGATGAGCAGGCTCAGCTCGATGATCGGGATGACCGTGAAGAGGATCAGCAGCTTGGAAAACACGTGGGGCTCCTGGGCGCGGCGTGGAGTGCCGCGCGCTGCTCGTGAAGGTCGTGGCGAGCGGGCTCACGTCAAGCGAGCGAGCCAGACCCGATGGGTCTGGCTCGCTCGTGGTGTGGGGCGAGGTCAGGAGGTCGGGACCTTCTTGGCGTCGGCGGCGAACTTGGCGAGGCCGATGTCGGTGAGCGGATGCTTGAACATCTGGTCGATGACCTTGAAGGGGAGGGTGGCGACGTCGGCGCCGAGCTGGGCGCTCTGGTGGACGTGCATCGGGTGGCGGACCGAGGCGACCAGGATCTGCGTGTCGATCCAGGGGTAGTTCGCGTAGACCTCGACGATCTCGGCGATGAGGTTCATGCCGTCCTGGCCGATGTCGTCGAGGCGCCCGACGAAGGGGCTGATGTAGGTCGCGCCGGCCTTGGCGGCGAGCAGCGCCTGGTTGGCCGAGAAGCAGAGGGTGACGTTGACGCCGACGCCGCGGTCGGTGAGCGCCTTGCACGCCTTGAGGCCGTCCTTGGTCAGCGGGACCTTGATGATGGCGTTGTCGCCCCAGGTCACGAACTCTTCGGCCTCGGCGAGCATACCCTCGTAGTCCTCGGCGTTGACCTCGACGCTGACGGGCCCGTCGACGATCTCGCAGATCTCGACGATGACCTCCTTGTGGGTCCGTCCGGTCCTGGCGATGAGGCTGGGGTTGGTGGTGACTCCGTCCAGGATACCCAGGCTCTGGGCCTCTCGGATCTCGTCGACGTCGCCCGTATCAATGAAGAACTGCATCGTGTGGCCTCCTCTCTGGGCGCCCGAGTGTACGTACGGATCGCGGGCGCGTGTGGGTGTTCATGGCGTGCCCTCATGCCCTACCACCGGGGCGACGGGCGCGGCAAGGGCGAGGCGTGCTGGAACAAAGGCGGCGCCCGCGCGTGTAGCTCACGCGCGAGGCTTGCGCGTGCGCGCCAGCCGAACTAGACAGACCGAGGGAACCCATTCACGCGTGACATTGAGCCACAAGGGGCAGCCGAAGATGCTCGACATTAAGTTCATTCGAGAGAACGCAGACAAGGTCAAGAAGGGCGCGAAGGACAAGAACTTCGAGGTCGACATCGACCGCCTGCTCGAGCTCGACGCGAGCCGCAGAGACCTCCAATTCAAGTCCGAGCAGCTCCGCGCGCGGCGCAACGAGATCGCGCAGTCGATCCCGAAGGCCTCGAAGGAAGAGCGGCCCGCTCTGATCGCCGAGGGCCGAGAGGTCAAGGTGAGCCTGGGTGAGATCGAGCCCGAGCTCGAGACGATCAAGGCCGAGTACGACCACCTCATCCTCATGGTCCCGAACGTCCCTCTCGACGAGGTCCCCGTGGGGGCCGGAGAGGAGGACAACGTCGAGCTGCGCAAGGTCGGCGAGCTGCCGACGTTCGACTTCACGCCGCGTGACCACGAGGAACTCGGTGAGCTGCTCGGGATCCTGGACAAGCCGCGCGGGATCAAGGTCGGCGGCGCGCGCTCGTACCTGCTGCGTGGCGCGGGCGCGATGCTCGAGCTCGCGGTGGTCAACCTCGCGCTCGAGATCCTGCGCGAGCGCGGCTACGAGCTGATCCTCGGGCCGGTCATGGTCAAGGAGGAGGCGCTCGTGGGTTCGGGCTTCTTCCCGTACGGGAAGGAGGACACCTACCACCTGGACAAGGACGGGAAGTACCTCGTCGGCACGTCCGAGGTGATCCTCGTGAGCCTGAACAGCGACGAGATCGTGGAGCGCTCCGAGATGCCGCTGAAGTACATGGGGTACTCCCCGTGTTTCAGGCGCGAGGCGGGCTCGGCGGGCAAGGACACGCGCGGCGTGTACCGCGTGCATCAGTTCAGCAAGGTCGAGCAGGTCATCGTGTGCGAGGCGGACCCGGAGGTCTCGCGCAAGCTCCACGAGGAGCTGCTCGGCAACTCCGAGGAGCTCCTCCAGCGCCTGGGCATTCCGTACCGCGTGGCGGTGGCGTGCACGGGAGAGATCGGGCTCGGGCAGGTGCTCAAGCACGAGATCGAGTCCTGGATGCCTTCGCGCGAGGCGTACTGTGAGACGCACTCTTGCTCCTCGCTCTACGACTACCAGGCTCGCCGCTCCATGATCCGCTACAGGGACGACGACGGCCAGACGACGTACGCGTACACGCTCAACAACACGATGGTCGCGTCGCCGCGAATCCTGATCCCGATCCTGGAGAACTTCCAGCAGGCGGACGGGTCGGTGGTCGTGCCCGAGGCGCTGCGCAAGTACATGGGCGGCCTCGAGGTCATCGAGCCGAAGTGAGCTGGCCCGGCGCAATGGGTCGAGTGGGCGCCGACGGCGCTCACTCGGCCTTCAGAGGCTCGTAGAGCTGGAAGAGCTGGACGGCGTTGTAGGTGGGGAAGTCGTCGCGCCACACGAGCGTGGCGGCGCACCCGACGGAGACGGCGTCGGTGGAGAGCAGGTTCTTCCTGTGCCCGGGCGAGTCGAGCCACTGCTTGATGGCTCCTCGCGCGAACGAGATGTAGGTATGGGGAGGGATCGCGCGCCCGCCGGGCGTGGCGCTGAAGCGGCCGGGAGGTCCCAGCGGGTAGACGAGCTGGCCCGATTTGTAGGGGAAGCCGGGTGACTCGACGAGGTTCTCTGCGGTGTAGGGGTTCGCCACGCCGACGGCGCGCGCCCGGTCGCTCGGTGTGCGCAGCGAGGACGAGAAGGGGTCGGTGTGGTCGAAGAACCCGTGGTCGGTCATGCGCTGGGAGTGGAGCAGTGAGGCTTGCTCGAGCAGGGCCTCCCGCGGGAGCGCGCGTCGGCCCAGGCGCACGCGCGCCTCGTTCGTGGCGTAGTAGAGCGCGGCGGCGAGGCGGGCGTGGTCGACGGAGTCGTGGTCGAGGCGCGCCTGGAACGCGGGCACGTCGAGCCAGGAGCGGTGGGTCGCGCCGGTGTGGCCGACCTCATGGCGGGTGGCCTGGCTGAGCGCGGGGTCCGCGCACCCCGTGGAGAGCGCGAGCGCGCCGAGGAGCGTGAGCAGCGTGAGCGCGCGAAGGGTCGCGTTCATGGTTCCTCCGAAGTCGTTGAGGGTCCTCTCGGGTGGTTGAACGGGCGAAGAGGCACGTTGATTCAACCTCACGGTCACTCTTTGCGTCATGGGTGGTGGAAACGCATGGGCGAGTTCTCCTATACTCGGCGCATCTCGATCAAGACGAAGGCGATGACGTTGGATGCATCACCAGAGGTCTTGCTCGGCCGACACCCCACCGGCTCCGCGCCGGCAGGCCCGCGAGGGCAGGGGGTGGCGTCGATTGGGAGGGCGGTCGGGCTTCGTTCGTTCGGGGTGGGGATTCGAGTTGGTTTAGAACGTGATTGAAAGAAATAAGGAAGGAGAACGAATGAAAGCGAGTCTGTGGTGCGGGTTGGTGGCTGGTGTGTTCGTGAGCCTCGGGGGCGCCACGAGCGCCCAGGCTCAGGTGACCGCGAAGAACTTCGAGATCACCTCGCTCGAGGACACCGACGTCGTCGTGCGCCTCGAGTGTGAGGAGAACGGTGTCATGAACGGGTGCACGGGCGCGACGTTCGACATCATTTCGCAGAGCCCTCCGGGCCTCGGGACGCTGATCGGCTCGGACGCGAGCCGTACGTTCAAGCCGAACCCGAACTTCCACTTCGGGACGACGAACAGCCCGTACATGACTCCCGTGACGATCCTGTACGACATCAACGATGTCCCGGGCGCTCCCATCCGAGGCACGATCGTGCTCAGGTTCGAGCCAGTGCCCGACGTGCCGACGACTGCGACCACCCAGCAGGTGACGAACGAGGACACTCCGCTGACGATCGGCCTGGTCGTGAACGACCCCGACACGGACACGGGCGCGACCAGCGGGTTCCCCGTGACGTTGACGGGCTCCAACGACAGCTTCACGTACGTGCGTGGCAACCAGCCCCAGAACGGGACCCTGGTCTGGAACCCGCCGAACCCGGTGTACACGCCGAACCCGAACTACTCGGGGGCGGACTCGTTCACGTACACGGTGATGGACTCTCAGTCGAACATGGCGATGGAGACGATCAACATCGTCATCAACCCCGTCAACGATCCGCCGGTGGCGACCAGCGAGACGATCACGATCAGCGAGGACCAGACGACGAACATCACGTTGAAGTCGTCCGACGTCGACGGTCAGGGTCAGCAGGCGCCGACCTTCACCGTGACGCAGATGCCGACGCACGGCACGCTCACGGGTCAGATCCCCTCGTTCACCTACACTCCGGACATGGACTTCACCGGCCAGGACACGATCAAGTTCACGGTGTCCGACGGTCAGGAGACCTCGGCCGAGGGGACCATCACGATCAACATCGGCCAGGCCGACGATCCGCCCGTGTGGGGAGCAGGGACGCCCGACGACAACGCGAACCTGATGGTGGACGAGGGCGAGACGCTCACGTTCACGGCGCTGGCGACCGACCCGGACGGCGACACCATCACGTACGCGCTCATGGGCGTGGACGCGCTCAACGGCGCGTCCTTCGACACCACGACGGGCGTGTTCTCGTGGTCGCCGTCGTACCTCGAGATCGGCACCTACGACGTGACGCTCAAGGCGACCGACCCGTTCAACCCTCAGGGGATCGAGCGCAAGCTCAAGATCGCCGTGCTTCTCGTCGACGAAGACAACGACAACCTGCCCAAGACCTTCGAAGAGTCGATCAACCTCGACCCGACCAAGGCCGACACGGACGGCGACACCATCCCGGACAACCTGGAGGTCGGTGACCTCGCGAACCCGAGCAACGTCGACGGCGACGGTGAGATCGACGCGCTCGACCAGGACTCGGACAACGACGGCCTCCGTGACTCCGACGAGGCTGGCGACAACGACCTCTCCACGTCCCCCAGAGACTCCGACTCGGACGGCGTGGCGGACTACCGCGAGACCGACTCCGACGACGACGGCACCGACGACGCCACCGACAACTGCCCGGCCAAGCGTAACACTGGCCAGGAGAACTTGGACGGAGATGCGTTCGGCGACGTCTGCGACGAGGACCGTGACGGAGACGGCGTCCTGGACCGCTCGGACGCTTGCGCGACCGAGCCCGCGGCGACCTCGAACGGTTGCCCTGAGGTGGAGCGCCGTCAGCCCGACGACGATGACGAGGGCTGCACCGCCGTGGGCGTGAGCTCGCCCAGCAAGCCTGGCGTGCCGATGATGCTCTTCGCCGCGATGCTGGCGATGGTCGGGCTCGTGCGTTCGCGCAGGCGCTGACCCTGACGGCGCGGCTCATCCGCGCCGAATGAACGAAGAGAGGGCGGCCCCATCGGGGCCGCCCTCTCTTCGTTTCGGAGCTCTCTTCGCTACTTCAGCGCGTCAGCGCTTGACGCTCAGGTACGGTCCGACGATGTGCTCTCCGCGGCACTCGGGGCAACGCGAAGGGGTCGAGATACGGCCCGCGCGGAACACGAAGTCGCACCCGACGCAGCGCGCGGGCTCGATGGAGAGGGCCTTACCGACCGAGCGCCGGATGTGTTCGAGGTCGTCGATGGCGTCCTTGATGCGCATGCGCATGAGCCCGGAGAGCTCGCTCGCGGTGCGCGGTGCTGCCTCCAGGTGGGCGATCATCTGCTCGCGTCGGGTTCCCATGGGTCTCCTCGGGTGGTCGTGGGGTGTACGCGACGAGACGAACCCGACGGGGGCGTGATTTGTTTCAATGACGTTCGGGGAGACCGTCCGCAAGAACGAGAGAGGGCCGGCCTCCGCGTGTACGGTGGCCGGCCCTCTCGAAGGCAGCTGGGCGAGGTCAGGCGCTGGGCGCCCGACGTCGTCTCACCAGGACGCCTTGGTCACTCCAGGGATCTCGCCCCTGTGGGAGAGCTCGCGGAACTTGATGCGAGACATCTCGAACTTGCGCAGGTAGCCGCGCGAGCGGCCCGTGATGCGGCAGCGGTTGCGCAAGCGCGTGGCGCTGGCGTCGCGCGGCATCGCGGCGATCTTCCTGTACGCGAGCTCGCGCTCGTCCGCACCCGTGTCGGGGTTCTTGATGAGAGCGATGAGTTCCGCGCGCTGAGTGCGGTACTTCGCGATGGTCTTCGCGCGGCGTTTGTCGCGAGCGATCTGGCTCTTCTTCGCCATTCTTCGGGCTCCTGTATCGCGTCCGTGGTGTATTGGCTTCATGCGCGGAGGAGGAACGTGCCGACTCCGCATCGTCCACACGCGCGCAGCGCGTGAAGGGCGACCAAAATGACGACTGTAGCGGCTCGGGTCAAGCGTCAATCCTATCTGGCGCCCGAATAGGACGCCGCGTTGACCCGGGTTTCCTGGACGTGGACGCGCTCGACGTGCGCGCGCTGGTCGGGATCGAGCCCGGCGAGGATGTCCGAGGTGCGGTCGTGGATCCAGCGGGCGAAGAACTCGGTGGAGGGATCCTCGGGGAGCGAGAGGATGCGCGCGTCGGGTTGGACGGAGAGGATGGCGGCGGCGACGGGGTCGTCGCGGCGGACCGCGAGGTGGTGGTCGACGTGGTCGTCGAGGAAGGCGCGCCAGGCCTTCTTGAAGGCGCCGAACTCGACGAGCATGCCGCGGTCGTCGAGAGCCGGCCCCGCGAGCGTGACGGTCGCGAGCCAGGAGTGCCCGTGTATCGACTGGCACTTCGTGGGGGCGTCGGGGTGGCTCAGCCTGTGGGCGGTCTCGAAGTTGTGGGTGATCTCGATGCGGTACATGACTGGGTCGCCTGGTGTGGGTGCTGCGGACGTCGTGCTAGAGTCGGCAGGGTATCTCTGAGGTGTCTGAGCGGTCGAGGGGTGCGTGCAGGATCCTGTGTGGCGATGGGCGGTGGTGGGGTTGGTGTTCAGCCTGGCGTTGACGGCCGCGAAGTGGACGGCGTACGGCCTCACGGGGTCGACGGCAGTGCTCTCGGACGCGATCGAGTCGTTCGTGAACGTGCTCTCGAGCTCGTTCGTTCTCTACGCGGTCTGGCTGAGCGCGCAGCCGCGAGACGACGACCACCCCTACGGCCACGGCAAGGTCGAGTACTTCTCTGCGGGGTTCGAGGGCGCGCTGGTGCTGTTCGCGGCGGTCGCGATCGGGATCGTGGGGGTGCTGAGGCTCATCGAGCCCCACGCCCCCGAGAACCTCGGCTGGGGCGCGGCGCTCGAGGCGGTCATCGCGGTCGTGACGTTGGTGTTCGGCCAGGCGCTCATCGGCGCGGGGCGGCGGCACGAGTCGCCGTCGCTCATCGCCGACGGCATCCACGTGCGCGCGGACGCGATCACGACGGCGGCCGTGATTCTGGGGATGTTCGCCACCTGGGCCACGGGCAAGATCTGGATGGACGCGGCGTTCGCGGTGGGCGTGTCGGTGTGGCTGGCGGTCAGCGGCGTCCGCGTGGTCCGCAGCGCCGTGGCCGGGCTCATGGACGAGGCGAACCCGGAGCTGCTAGGTCGCATCGGCGGCTCGCTCGAGGAGGTCCGTGAGAGCGGATGGATCGCGCCGCACCACGCGAAGGTTCACAGGCTCGGCAGGACCGTCCACGTGGACCTCCACATGGTGTTCCCCAGGTTCTGGACGATCGAGGCAGTGCACGACGCGTCCGTCGTCGTGGATAGGCGCCTCGTGGACGAGTTCGGTGAGGGGACCGAGATCATGCTGCACATGGAGTCCTGCACGCCCAGGAGCTGCTCGTACTGCGATCTCGAGGGCTGCCCCGTGCGTGACGCGGCGTTCGTGAGGCGGCACGTGTGGAGCGCGTCGCACGTGTCGAGCACGGCGCGCCCCGATCCGATCGAGGAGTGAGCTCACTCCAGCGTGCGCGTCGGCGCTCAGGACACCTCGGCGTCCTCGGTCTCATCTGCGTCTGCGAGCTCGTCCTTGCGGCGGTCGACGAGCAGGAGCAGAGGCGGGAGCAGGATGAGGTCCCCGAAGACCGCGCCGGCGATGGTGATGCCCGTGAGCGCGCCGAAGTAGTTCGTCGGCTTGAAGTCGGAGAGCAGCAGGACGCCCATGCCCACGAGGAGCAGCACGCTCGTGAGCATGATCGCGCGGCCCGCGCCGAAGTAGGTATGGACGAGCGCCTCGTAGGTGGTCGCGCGGCGCGCGGACTCCTCACGGTAGCGGGCGAGGAAGTGGATGGTGTCGTCGACGGCCAGCCCGAGGCTGATCGCGAAGATGATGATGGTCGTCGTGTTCAGGGTGATGCCCTGGGCGCCCATGTACGCGAACGTGAGCAACAGGGGGGACAGGTTCGGTACGACGCTGATGAGCCCGATGGTCAGTGAGCGGAAGACGATTGTCATCATTCCGAAGATGATGACGATGGCGAGCAGCAGGCTGGCGAAGAGGTCGCGCACGAAGGAGTCGAGGGCGACGGAGGCGACGTAGGCGTCGCCGGCGATGATGACGGTGTAGCCCTGCTCTTCGGGGAAGCGCCGCAGGAGCTCGTCCTCGAGCGTCCCGCCGAGCTTGATCATCTTCTTGGCGCCCGAGTCGCGCACGCGCAGGAGCAGTCTCGCGTTGTCGAAGCTCGTCGTCATGAACGAGCGCACGCCGCCGAGCTGGTCGGGAGGTCCCTCGATGAGCAGGTGGAGCTGTTCGATCTGCGCCCGGGAGTTCGGCATGACCGTGCGCTGGGCGGGGTCGCCGATGAGCGCGACGCGCGCGGCCTGGTGGAAGTCGACGAGGGTCTGCGTGGAGAGCACCTCGGACTGCGACCGGGCGAATGACTGTATCTCGGCGAGGTTCGCGTAGACGGCGGGGTCCTTGAAGTGGTCGACGTCGGGGTGTGAGATGCTGATCTCGACGGGGAGGATGCCGCCGAGCTTCTCCTCGAGCTCCTTGGTGGTCTGGAAGGTCGGGTGGTCCTCCTTGTAGATCTCGAGCAGCGTCGTGTCGATGCGTACGCTGGATGCGAGGAAGACGAGGACGCACGTGATGACGGACCCGATGGCGAGCGTGACCTTGGGGTTGTCGAGGACCTTGCGCGCGAGCGCGACGAGTCCGCGCTCGAGGATCGGCGCGCCCACGAGCGACTCGGGGCGCATCGGGTCCACGTGCTCGCCCGGGGTCGCGGTGCGGCGTGACACGGGGCGCATGTGCGCGAGCGCGGCGGGGATCCCGACGAGCGTGAACGCGTAGGCGAACATGACGCCGGCGGCGGCTTGCCAGCCGAACGCCTTGAGGATGTCCGTGTCGGCGACGTAGAGCGAGGCGAAGCCGACGGCGGTGGTCGTGCTCGTGAGCAGGCAGGCCGCGCCGGTGCGCCGGACCATCTCGCGCGCGGCGTCCGCGGCGTCCCGGCCCGCCTCCATCTCCTCGGCCTGTCGCGTGAGCATGTGGACCGAGTCGGAGATCCCGATGACGAAGACGAGGATCGGGAGGACGTTGTTGATGATGTTGATGGCGTAGCCTGTCACGACCATCAGCGCGATCGTGGCGGAGACGGCGCATGCGACGACCGCGAGCGGGAGCAGGACCCCCGAGGGCCGGCGGAACAGGTACGCCAGGATGAAGAAGAAGATGAGGCTGACGATGGGGATGAACGTGAGCTGCTCGGTGCGCAGCGACTGCACGACGTCGACGCGCACGCGCGGGATGCCGCCCGCGCGGACTGTGACCCCGGCTGGGGGCGGGTTCGCCGCGAGCGCGGCGTCGACGTCTGCGGCGATGCGCTCGAGATCGGTCGCCTCCTGGACGTCGTCGTCGAGCCAAAGGAGGATGGCGGTCAGGCTCCGATCCTCGCTGACGAGGCGACCCTTGATCAGCGGCTCCGACTCGACGAGCGCCGCGAGCGCCGCGGCGTCCTCCACGGTGACGGTGACCCCTGCGCCCTTCCACGCCTCTCCGCGCGCCTCCAGTAGCTCCTGTAGGAGCGGCGTCGTCTTGAGCGAGCCGTCGCCGGCGCGCGGGACCTCGAAGGTGGTCAGGGACGACGTCCTGCTGGTGCGCTCGATGCCTTCGAGGCTCGTCGTCAGGTGGTGGGTGTAGGTCAACACCTCGGGCGAGAGGACGTCCTCGGCGTTGACCAGGACGGTCATGAGGTTGTCCTCACGTCCGAAGCGGTCGGCGATCTCCTCGCGGAGTTGGTCGTAGCGCGCCGTAGATTCGAAGAGCTGCTGCGGAGTGAAGTTGAACTCGAGGAAGGGCAGCGTCGAGGCGCACGCCAGCGCCACGAGCGTGGTGGCGACCAGGAGCTGCCTGCTGTATTGGAGGGTCCACTCAGCGATACGATCGAACATGTGCGTGAGACCTGTTGTTGAGCGTTTGTGCCACGATCTCGTTCCGGGGTCGTGGAGCGTACCTTTTGCGTGGAGAGAGAAGATGTCCACACCGATCATCGCGTTGGATGTCGGCGCGCGTCGTACGGGTGTGGCGGTGAGCGATCCCGACCGCAGGATCGCGATGCCGCTGGAGACCGTCGAGAGCAAGGACGTCAAGGCCGCGGCCGCGCGCGTCTTCGCGCTGGCCTCCGCCCGGGGCTGCGTGACGATCGTGGCCGGTTGGCCGCTTAACATGCAGGGGAAGGAGGGAAGGGCGACGCGACGCGTCGACGTGTTCCTGACCGCGCTGGAGGCGACCGCGGCCCGCGCCGACGTCGAGCTGGAGATCGTCCGCTGGGACGAGCGCCTCACGACGATGGCGGCCGAGGCCGAGCTCATCGGTCAGGGCATGCGCCGCGAGAAGCGAAAGGACGTCGTCGATCAGATCGCGGCGTCGCACATCCTCGAGGGGTACCTCGGGTCGCTCGGGAGGGGAGGGGGCGCGAATGGCTGAGTTGCGTCGGCGTGTAGTCCGCGTGGTGCTCGCCGCGTGCGCCGCGCTCGTGGCGATGGTGTTGGTGTGCGCGCTCGCGATCGGCTGGATGTACACGTCGTGGTCGTCGCGGCCCGTGCTGGGGGAGGGTGAGTCGCGCACGGTCGTGATCCCGAGGGGGACGCCGTGGCCGGGCGTGGTGCGTGGTCTCCAGGACTCCGAGCTCGTGCGTAGGGCGTGGTTCTTCGAGGTGTGGGCGAGGCGGCGAGGTCTCCCCGAGAAGGTCAAGGCGGGGACGTACCAGCTCGCCGGGCCGCTGTCGCTCGATGAGCTCGCGGAGTCTCTCGAGCGCGGCGGCCGCCTCGCGGACGTGACCGTGACGATCCCCGAGGGGTTCACGATCTTCCAC
>CAJXPN010000042.1 GCA_913058025.1 uncultured Myxococcales bacterium
CGAGATTTCTGCCTGTCTCGTGGGCTCGGAGATGTGTATAAGAGACAGCGCCACGCCGTTCGTGCCTGTTCGTTCCGTCGTCTCCACGCTCTCTCCTCCACGTCGTGTCGCGCGTTCGCGCTCACGCAACCAAGGAGGCGCCGCGTGGGCGCGGCGCCTCGTCTCGAACTCGATGTCTGGTAAGGTCCCGCGCCAAATTTGCGCACGGCATGGGTCGCGGCAACGCGTCGGCTCAGTATTGGCCCATGATGAAGTCGTCCGCGCTCTGCCCGCAGGGGGACTGGGCGCGCGGCGCGGTGCCCACGAGGAACGTCTCCACGATGCCCTTGCGCTCGGTGCACGCCCTGAGCCCGTCCTTGGGGTCGATCGCCATGGTCTCGAGGCCGGTCGCCGGCGACTTGAACTTCTCCTTGGGCAACCCCTCGTGTGCGGTCTTCATCGCCGACAGCCAGATCGGCGCCGCGACTCGCCCGCCGTACTCCTTCTTGCCCAGCGGCCTGTTCCCGCTGGAGAAGCCGACCCACACGCCCGCGACGAGATGCGGCGTGAACCCGATGAACCACGCGTCGCGTGCCTCGTTGGTGGTGCCGGTCTTGCCGGCCACGGGGTGACCGAGCGACTTGACCACTGCGCCCGTGCCCTGGCGTCGCGTCCCCGTCGACGACGTGTAGCCCCCCGTCACCGCGAGCATCACGTCCGTGATCAGGTAGGCGACCTCGGGCGGGATCACTTGCTTGGGCTGGGAATCGAAGCGCTCGGTCTCGCCCGCGGCCCGCTCGATCCTCGTGATGAAGCGGGGCTCGGCGAGCTCCCCGCCGGAGGCGAACGTCGTGTACGCGTTGACCATGTCCATGATCGTCAGCGAGCTCGAGCCCATCACCATGGTGTAGCGGGCGTCGAGGTCGCCGGTGATGCCGATCGTGCGCGCGAAGGCGATAGCCTTCTCGATCCCGACGTCCACCAGGATCTTCACGGCCACGACGTTGCGCGACGCGCCCAGCGCCTCGCGTAACCGGATCGGCCCGCGCCACTTCCCGTCCGAGTTCCTGGGCGAGTAGTCCGGCGCGCCCTGCATCTTCATCGTCACGGGGCCGTCGTCGTAGATCGTCGCGGGCGTGATCCGCTCCCCGTCCTTGGTGCGGCCCTCGGCGAGCGCGGCGGCGTAGACGAAGGGCTTGAAGGTCGAGCCCGTCTGGCGCTTGGCCTGGGTCGCGTGGTTGTACTTGTTGTAGTCCCAGTCGTACCCGCCGATCATCGCGATCACGTCGCGGGTCCGCGGGTCGATCATCACGAGGCCCGGCTCGGGGCCTGGCTCGAACTCCACGGCGACCTCTCCCTCCTCGACCGCGTCGCTCTTCGTCACGCGCACGCGGATCACGTCCCCGCGCTTGATCGCCTCGGAGATCGTCTTCACGCCGGCGCGGGCGAGGACGCGCTCACGAGGCTCCACGATGAGCCGCGCGCCCACCGCGCCGATTTGCACGAGCGCTTCCTCGCCCTCGGTCGCGGTGACCACGCCCTCGTAGATCTTGCCTGGCTCGAGCGCCTTGACCTTCGCCCTCGACTTGGCGACGAACGCGTCGATCTGAGACTCCTTGAGCTTCCGGCGCGCGCCGAAGAACCCCTGGCGAGCGTCGTACTTCGCCATGCCCTCTGAGACCGCGGCGTTCGCGCCGCGCTGCTTTTTCACGTCGAGCGTCGTGTGGACGCGCAGCCCGCCCGTGTAGACCTCGTCCTCTCCGTAGCGCTCGAGCAGGATCTGGCGCACGTGCTCGGTGAAGAAGGGCGCGGTGTTCATGTGCGGCTCGACCTCCCTGCGGCGCGCGAGCACGAGCTCCGCGGCGTCGGCCTTGCGGTACTGGTCCTCCTCGATGAACCCCTTCTGCCAGAGCTGCTCGAGCACGAAGTGGCGCCGCTTGAGCGCGCGCTCGGGGTGCTTGAGCGGCGAGAGCCGCTCGGGCGACTGCGTGATGCCCGCGAGCACGGCGGACTCGTGGAGCTCGAGGTCCTTGGCCCGCTTGCCGAAGTAGAGCAGGGCGGCCTCCTCGACCCCGTTGACCCCATGGCCCAGGTAGAGCTCGTTGAGGTAGAGCCAGAGGATGTCCTCCTTGGCCAGCGACTGCTCGAGCTCGCGCGCCAGGACGATCTCGCGGACCTTGCGTCGCACCGAGCGCTCGGGCGTCAAGATCAGGTTCTTGACGACCTGCTGCGTGATCGTCGACGTCCCCTTGAGGCCCGTGTCGTAGAAGATCGCGTAGTAGAACGCGCGGACCATGCCCAGGTAGTCGATCCCCGAGTGGGTCATGAAGTCGGCGTCCTCGGCTGCCATGAACGAGAACCGGACGTGCTCGGGGATCTCGTCCATCGCCACGACCGTGCGCTTGCCGCCGCCGGGGCGCGCGAACTTCGCGATCAGCTCGCCGCCGCGCGCGTACACGCGGGTCATCTGGGGTGGCTTGAAGTCGGTCCGGCTCATCACCGGGGGCAGATCGGCGCTGTAGTAGTGGAAGACCCCGGCGAGCGCGGTCATCCCGAGCACGCCACAGGTCACGCCCAGAATCAGCGTCCACTTCAACAGCCGCCGCCACAGCGGGGGCTTCGTCGTGGATCTCTTCTTCCCGCGCGCGCTCTTCTTCTTCGTCATGATCCCTCGTCCCTTCCGTGGGCGACCGACCGACCGCCGGAGGTGAAACCCCGGCGCGCCTGCGCCTCATCCATGGCGCGTCGTCAGAGCGTGGGTACCACCCCCTCGTCGACGGCTCAACCGAACGTGACGAGGCCCTGAGAGAGCGCGACGATGAGGCCGATGAGGAGGAGCAACACGATGACGCCCGCGCCGAAGACCAAACCCATGAGGCGGGAGTTCCTGGACGCCGTCGGGGCGTTGGTGATGGTCTGCGTCGGCTCGGCCTTGATCTCCTGGGGGGGCGCGGGCTTGGGCTGGCTCACCTCGCTCGAGGAGCTCGACGCGCTCGCTAGCCTGCTGCCGATCGGGACCTGAGTGGGCGTGAAGAACTGGTCTTCCTCGTCCGGCAGCCTGAGCGGGCGGAGGTCCAGGTGCGTGTCGTCGGGGCCACCGAGCGCGTCCAGGTCCGAGATCGACGCCGTGGGGGTGTTCTGGCGCTGGATCTTCTCGTGCAGAGAGCTGCTCACGTCCTCGGCCCGGAAGGCGGAGAGCGCGAACGGCGAGGGCGTGAGCTCGGTCGGCGGGTCGTAGTCGTCGGCAGAGGGAGACCCGACGGCGAACATCCCCGAGCTGTGGGTCTGCCCGAGCAGGCTGTTCGACTCGCGAGGAGGCGCCGGCTCGGCGTGGGGGGCGTCCTCGCTGAAGGCCGCGGAGGACTCGCGCCAGTCGTCGAGCGTGGGACCCATCGCCACCTGCATCGCCTCGGACGGGTTCGACAGTGACTCGTCCGGGGCGATCGCCTTGATCGGGTTGAGCGCGCTGGCCGTCGCGCTCGGGATGTTGTCCTCGAAGGTCGCGTCCGGGGAACCTACCCTGGGCTTGAGCGCGTTCATGTTCAGCGAGGACACGTCCACGCGCTGATCCACGGCGTGATCTCCGGGCGCGCGCGCCCCGATGAGCCCGCCGAGTTGTAGGCGGAGCGCCTCCGGCGCGTCGCTCATGTCGGGCCGCCACATGCTCGTGACAGCCTCGTCGCCCTCCTCTTCGCCGTCGTCGTCGACGGGGCCCTCGAACAGCTCGAGCATCTCCTCCACGCCGCGCTGGAGCTCGCCGACCTTGAACGAGTTCGTCCACTCGGCGGAGACCGACCAGGACTGCATCGTGTGGCGGACGGGCTCCGACTCGACGGGCGCCTCGGGGGAGCTGGGCTTGGGCGGCTCGGGCGCGCTCCCCTCATCGAGGTCCTCGGCCTCCGAGGGCTCCTTCGAGAGCCGCGTCGCCAACGCCACGTGCCCCTCGGGCGCGGTGTCGTTGTCGGCCGCGTCTGCGAGGAGCGGCCGGCCGGAGGGGTAGAGCAGCCAGGTGCGGAACACCGCGCGCCCCGGCTCCAGGCGATCGTCCTCCGCCATCCCGTCGACGATGTCCGGGTCCACCTCGCGCTCGTGCATCTCCTTGAAGAAGCCGCTCCCGTCGATCCGCACGCGGCGCATCCGGTAGTGGTCCTGGATCGCCTCGATCCGGCGACGGACCTTGATCGCGCTCTGCGGGCGCCTGCTCGGGTCACGCTCGAGCAGGCTCATCACGAGCTCGGCGACCTCCGGGTAGGGGAACTCCCCGCGGACGCGCTCGGTCAGGTTCTCCGGGTCGTACTGGGTCTTGCGCAGCAAGAGCGCGAACAGGTTCTCCTCGTCGAACGGATACACCGCGCTGAGCAGCTCGTAGAGCACGGTCCCCAGCGCGTACAGGTCCGCGCGCGCGTCGTACTCCGTGTTGGCGACCTGCTCGGGCGCCATGTAGTGCGGCGTCCCCACGAACGGGATCGAGGCGTCGGTGATCGTGTTCACCCTCTTGTTCGACCCTCGCCTCCTCGTCATCCTCGCGATGCCGAAGTCGAGCAGCTTCACCTCCACCGTCTCGTCCGAGCGCGGCGTCAGCAGGATGTTCTCGGGCTTGATGTCCCTGTGGATCACGCCGAGCCGGTGCGGCTCGGTCAGCGCCGCGCACACCTGGTAGGCGACCTCCAGGGCCAGCTCCACCTTGAGCCGGCACTTGAAGTACTTGTTCTCGTCGTGGCGATGCCACATCAGCTCATGGAGCGAGAGGCCCTCCACCAGCTCCATCACGATGAACAGCATGTCCCGGCCCGGGAGCGTCCCCGAGTCGTAGATCCTCACGATGTTCGGGTGCGAGAGCTGCGAGATCACGTCGATCTCGCGCTCGAACCGGTCCACCGAGGTCTTGTCCGTGGCGTTGATCTTGAGGACCTTGAGCGCGACGTCTCGCTGCGTCGACAGCTGGCGTGCCTTGTACACCACGCCCATCCCGCCCTCGCCGAGCTTCTTGCCCAGGACGTAGCGTCCGTCGATCTCGCTCCCCTCGAGCCTCGTCTTCTGTAGCGTGGTCTCGGCCACCATTACCGCCGTCTGAGCGCGCAGGAACGCGCGGGTCTTCTGTTCAGGAACTCGCCGTCGACGATACCACACACCCGGGTCGCCTCGAAGTTTCGTCTGTGATTCGACTCCGCGCCGGCTCACCCTCGGGCGCGCTCAGAACCTGCCGTGCACGTGCACGGCGCCGCCGCCGGGGAGCGGGGTCACGCCCACGGTCGCCTCATCGTCTGGCCAGAGCAGCCAGGCGGACACCAGCGTCGCCACCCCCACCCCCGCGGTCGTCCAGAAGACCAGCGCGCGGTTGTTGTTCGGCGTCACGATCGCCCGCTGCTCCGCGATCAACCGCTGCTTCTCGGCATCGTCGGCCCCCTTTATCTCGTCGTCGAGCTCGTACCAGCGCAGCTCCTCGGAGATCCACCACGACCCGACGCCCACCGCCGCGATGCTGCTCGCTGCCCCTATTCCCACCAGCGTCCACTGCAGCGCGCCTGGCTCCTGCACCGCGGGAGGCTGCGCGAGCTCGTACACCAGCGCCGCCTTCTCCTTGTACTTCATCGCCACGCGCTCGGTCTGCGCGATGTACCCGGGGCGGCTGATCTCGAGCGAGTACGATCCCGCCCTGACCTTGAGCTCGAGCGGAGTCGTCCCCCTGGCGACCTCCTCCCCGTCCTTGCGGACCACCACGCTCGCGCCCGGCGGCGTCGTCTTCACCGCCAGCGTCGAGCTCGCCTCCGACAACCGGTTGCGCAGGTGCACGATCTTCCCCTGGACCTCGGGCGCGTCCGCGTCGTCGGGCGACTCCTCGACGAAGCGCTCGTAGCGCGCCAGCGCCTCGGCGTCGTTCCCCAGGCTCTGGTGCGCCTCGCCCTGCCTCAGCAGGATCTTCGGGTGCGGGAAGATCGCGTAGACCTCCTCGAGCCGATCGAGCGCGCGCTCGTAGTCTCCCGCCTCGAAGCTCTCCTTGGCGCCGAGCAGCCCGGCGTTCACGAGCGACTGCTCGTCCTCGCTCAGCGCGCCGAACTCTGGTTGCGCGTGGGCAGGCGCCGCGTACGCGGCCACGACCACACACACCGCCGCCGCCCCCCATCTCGTCAGTTGTTGAGCCACTCGATCCCTTCCTTGTTCCTGGGGGGATCCTTCTCGGGAGGATCCTTCTTTACGGGCGGATCGTCCTCGACGCGAGGGGTCTTCGTGGCAGGCGGGTCCTTGTTCCTGGGGGGATCCTCCTTCACGTCGGGCTTCCTGGCGTCCGGCGCGCCTCCGCCCTTCGCCGCGTCCGTCTTCTTACGCCGGCTCACGCGCCTGGTGACCTTCTTCGGGCGGTCGGACCCACCCTCGACCTTCGGGTCGGCCTCGGGCGCCTGCCCTGAGCCGTCCGCGACCGCTCCTGCGTCGGCTCCAGCGTCCGTGGAGGCGGACGCGGCGACGTCGTCCACTGCGAGTTCGTGCGAGTCGACCTCGCGCGGCGCGACCTCGGTGCCGCCCTGGGCGGGCGGGGACAGCACGACCTCCTGGCTCGAGGTCGCGCTGAGCCGATAGGCGACCACCCCCAACACCGCGATGCACGCCGCGATGCCTGCCATCCACAGCACGAGCCTGTGCGTGTCCTGGCCCACGTCGATGTGGAGCTCGGTGCGGCCTCGCGTGATGTCCTCGAACTCGACCTCTTGGTCGGCCGCGGGCACGTTGCGCGCGGTCGCGGCGGCCATGTTCGGCGGGGGCTCGGGGAAGGTCGCGCGACGCTCGGCGCGGCTGCGCTGCGCCATCGCCGTCACGATGGGCTGGACCTCCTCGGTCGTGTGGCGCGCCATGATCATCGTCGTGCGGACCGCGTACTCCTCCCAGGTCGGCAGCCTCGCCGTGCGCACCATGTAGGGCGAGAGCGCCTGCGCCCAGGCCCTGGAGGAGTCGACTCGCACGCGCGCCATGCCCGCCGCGTCGCGGATCGCGTCGATCCGGCGGCGGACCTCGCGCGCGCTCTCCGGGCGCTTCGCCGGGTCCTTGTTCAGCAGCTCGTCCAGGAGCCGCTGGATCTCGTCCTGTGACTCGAGCTCGTCGTCGAGGTGCGCGCTCAGGGGCGGCGGCGGCTCGCTGACCTGCTTGAGCATCACCGCCAGGGACGTGTCCGCCTGGAACGGCACGAACCCCGTGAGCAGCTCGTAGAGCAACACCCCGAGCGCGTAGAGGTCCGTGCGCGCGTCGAGGTCTCCCGTCGCCCGGCACAGCTCGGGCGCCATGTACGAAGGCGTCCCCACGATCACTCCCGTCGCCGTCACCCGCTGGTCGTCCGCGGCCGCCTTCGCGATGCCGAAGTCCACGACCTTGATCCTGACCGTGTCGTCCGACGCGATCTGGATGAGGATGTTGTCGGGCTTGATGTCCCGGTGCACGATCCCCTCTCGGTGCGGCTCGGTCAGGCCCGCGCACACCTGGTACACGATCTCGAGCGCGAGCTCCGGTCGCACCCTCCGCGGCACCTCGTAGAGCATGTCCCCCAGCGTGACCCCCTCGATGAACTCCATCGCGAGGTAGAACACGCCCATCCGGTCGTCCACGCCCGAGTCCAGCAGGCGCACCACGTTCGGGTGCGTGAGCCCAGAGATGATCTCCATCTCGCGCCTGAAGCGGTCCAGCGACGCGTCGTCTCGGAACGTCCCCAGCTTGAGCACCTTGATCGCCACGTCACGCTGGATCGAGAGCTGCGTGGCGCGGAACACCACGCCCATCGCGCCCTCACCCAGCACGGCCTTGAGCGCGTAACGATCGTCGAGCTCCATGCCGACGAGCTGCGCCAGATCCGTGATGATTCGTGTGTCTGTGGGCTCCATGGCGTCGCGCCATCCTCACGTCTTGACCCTGCTTCAGACAGGGCCGCGACAGCTTACGTGAACTCGACCCCCGAGCGCCAGCCGGTCAGCGCGTCTGGCGCGCCGCGCTCAGAACAGCAGCATCGCGCTCGGCTGCGACTCCAGCTCCTCCTTGGGCACGATCCTGATCACCTTCACCCCGTAGTGCTCTTGGTTCGACAGGTCCATGATCCGCGCGCTCTGCCCCAGCGTCTTGACCATCGGTCGCGTCGCGTTCGACAGCCTCACGTCGAGCTCCATCACCGGGCTCCTGATCACCAGCGCGCGCTCGCCCGTCGACAGGTCCACCGTCGACCCCACCGGGTACACACCCACCACGTTGATGAACAGCTTCGCCAGCGTCGGGTCGTAGTACGTCCCCATCTGCGCCATCAGGTTGTGCAGCGCGAGGTCCGCCGTCAGCGCCGCCCGACCCTCCATCCCCTGCGTCCATATGTCGAAGTGGCTCGCGATCTCGATGATCCGGCTGAGCAGGTGCGGCTTCATGTTCTCGTGGTACCAGAACTCGGGGAGCGGCTTGTTGTAGGGGAACCCCCGCTCGTACGTGGTCACGAGCCTCAGCGCGCTCACCAGATCGTTGGTCCCCATCTGGCTCAGCGTCATCACCGAGGACAGGTTCGTCTTGAAGTGGCTCTCCGCGCCCAGCTCGATCTCCTCGTCCTCCTCTACCATCCCCCGCACGCGGTGGATGTCTCGCGAGATCGCGGTCATGCCGCACCGGACCACGTCATGGCGCGTCAGCCCCACCGCCTTCGCCATCACCATCGACAGCACCGCCGTGTTCGCCGCGTGGACGAACTCCTGGGCGGGCAGCAGCCTCATGTGCAGCAACCCCACGAACACGTCGGAGTGCGTGTCGAGGCGGTCGCTGAGCTTCTGCAACAGCCTCTTGATGTGGCGGGTCGACGGCGTCGCGCCCCGCTTGAGCTTGGAGAAGTAGAGCAGCGTCTTGATCAGCAGGCCTGCGTACACCTCGATCACGTCGCGGTGGTCGTCCTTCTCCTTGCTCTTCACGTCGTCGTCGATGTCGTTGGCCATCGAGATGCTCAGGTGAGGCTGCTTGAACAGCTCCAGCGTCGGCAGGTCTCCGCGCTCGACCATCTTCGCCGCGACCACGAGCTCGCACAGCTCCCCCGCGCCGATCCCCTTCTTGAACTCGACCTGGTTCACCTGGCTCTCGAGGAACGCCTTCCTGAGCGTCTCCAGGCGCTCGAACGCACGCACGTCGAACTTGATGAGTTGGCCGCTCAGGAAGAAGTTCTCGTGCGTCATCTGCAGCGTGAACGAGTCCTCTTCGTGCTCCTCGAACATCTCCTCGAGCAGCACCACGAACTCGCGCGCCGTCACCGCGATCTGGTTGTGCTCGGCCCCCAGCATCTGGCCCTGACGCAGCAACCTCCTCATGTACGTGCAGAGCACGGGGCCCACCACGTCCGACATCGCCACCTGGCGCTTCGAGCCATCCTCCACCGAGAACAGCGTCTCCTGGATCGTCGTCTTCTGCTCGCTCACGACCTCTCCTCCTCGACCTGATCCGCCTCGACCGCCACCTCGAGGCCCATCGTCTCCAGGATGTCCCGGTAGCTCTTCTTGAGCGTCGGCGACGACCACAACGACGTCGCTCTCGCGCGCATCAACCCCGCGACCTCGTCGTCCCCGTGCTCGATGAGCGTCATCGCCGCGAGCTTGCCGAACTCTCGTGCGTCCTCGTTGAAGACCCCCGAGACGTCCACCATCTCTCGCAGCTGCTCGGGCGCCGAGGGCACGTGCTCGATGTACGTCCTCAGCAAGAACCTGACCTCGCCGTGCGACCTGCCCGCGAACTTCCCCTCCAGGAGGTTCTCCTTGACCGACTTCAGGAACAACGGCTGGTGGTGCCTGGCCAGCAACGCCATCGCGCGCTGCCTCACCTCCGTCCCTCCCTCCATCGACATCGGCACCAGGAACGCCTCTGCCGCCGACCCGCTCTCCACGAACGGGTGCTCCACCGACATCGCCAGCATCTTGAGCTGATCGTCCGCGTGCCCGAGCCCCGCGCGCACCAGCCTCGTCGACGGCCCCCATCCACCAGGGTCCTCGATCCGGTTGAGCCCGAACAGCATCCTGCGCAGGTACGCCGCCGACTTCAGAATCTCGCCGCTCGTGAGCGCCATCTCCATCTCTTCGCTCGTGACCTTGCGCAAGATCATCACCAGCGTGTCCTCGTTCGGGACCTGCCCCTCCCTCGTGAGCACCGTCAGCAGGTGCGCCTGGACCTTCGAGGGCGACAACAGCATGAGCATCGTCGCGATGTCGTCTCGCTTCTCCGGCTCCTTCTCGAACAGGTTCAGCGTCGCCTCGAGCTGGAAGGGCGCCGTCAGGCGCTCGACCAGGTTCGCCAGCGGATCCGCCTTCGCCAGCGAGAGCAGCTTCCTCCTCGCCTGGAGCAACCTCAGGATCACCACCACCCCATGGATCTCCTCCTTGTCCAGCAGATGCATCGTCACCTGCGTGATGATCGTGCTCGCCTTCTCGCCCGCCGAAGACTTCGGCGCCGTCCTGATGATCGAGAGCAGCGTCTCGATGAGCCTGTACTCCAGGTTCAACCCCGAGCCCCACTCGTCGAGCAGCTTCCTCATCGCCTCCCGGTCGATCCCGAACGCGTACGCGATGTCGTCGTCCGCCATCCTCGGCATCGACATCCTGTCCGCGGTCTGCAAGTGCATCCGCGTGAAGACGTCCAGATCGTCCCCGCTCATCCCGCTCACGAACATCGACCCGAGCAGCGGGTTGTCGTCGTCCGGGTTCAGCGCCAGCTCCACGACGTGGTCCACCGCCTCGGGCTCCGTGCACCCCAGATCGTCGATGACCCCGCCATCCACGAAGCCCTCGAGCGACTCGAAGTCGACGTGCGGCGCGTCGAGCTCCCAGAGCAGCGTCGTGGTGTCATCGTCCTCACCCACGTTCCCCGCGTTCACACGTACGATCACGTCGATGAGGTTCATCAGCTCCTTCGTCGTCAGCCCCTCCTCCATCGAGAACCACACCAGCCCGTCCGCGTACGGCTCGTACCAGATGTAGTCGTCGCGCTCGCTCATCTCCCTGGAGAAGCACACGTCGAGCCCGTCGAGCTTGAGCTCCGAGGCATGCAGCGTCACCCGCACGGCCCCATGCTCGGCCAGCAGCGCGTTCACGATCCCGGCGACCTGCTCGGTCAGCGTCTCCACGAGCGGGTGGCGCTTGGGGTACACCCTCATCAGGTTCGCCAGCCTGTCGAACGCGTTGAAGACGAGCGTGAGCTCGCTCGAGAGCTTCTGGCGCTCTCGCTTCTCCTCCTCGCGCTCATGGATGGCGTCCCCGAGCAACGCCTCGTCCTGCCCCTCGACCTCGCTCGCTGCTTCCCGTGAGCTCATCTCGGCCCTCCTGACGTCGCGCCCGCATCACCCGTACTCACGATCAGCCCTCCCATTCTTGAAGCTTGCTCGTGTCCCGCTCGAGCTCGTCGAGCTGCGCCGCGTTCAACGCGACACCCTCCCTCCAGTCCAGATCCATCGACAGCTTCATGCTCTCGTCGAACGCCTGCCTCGCCGGCTCCACCCGCCGCTGCCTCCTGAGCAGCAGCCCGCGGTTGTGCTCGAGCTTGGCCTGATCCCTGAGCTCCCCCGTCCGCTTCGCCAGCGACAGCGCGCGCGTGAGGTGCTTCTGGGCAGCGTCCAACCTCCCTTGCTGCGTGCAGAGCGCGCTCAGGTTCCCGCGCGACCTCATCTCGCCGCGCGCGTCGTCGGCGTCCCGGGAGACCTGCAACGCCAGCTCGAAGAGCTGCGTCGCGCCCTGCATCGAGCCCATCTTGAGCCTCACGCGGCCGAGCTGGTTGAGCGGCTCCCACACCCTGTCTCTTATACACATCTCCGAGCCCACGAGACAGGCAGAAATCTC
>CAJXPN010000043.1 GCA_913058025.1 uncultured Myxococcales bacterium
TCGGAGAACAGCGCGCGCGCGATCGCCACGCGCTGCTTCTGGCCGCCGGAGAGCTCGGAGGGCAGCGACTCGGTCTTGTCACCCAGGCCGACCTTCCCGAGCAGCTCGGCCGCGCGCACCAGGGATTCTGCGCGCGTGACGTTCGTCTTACGCGCGAAGAAGTTCGGCAGCGCGACGTTCTCGGCCGCGCTCAGGTGGTCGAGCAGGTGGAACTGCTGGAAGACGAAGCCGAAGCGCTCGTTGCGCACGCGCGCCAGGTCCACCTCCGACATCTTCGAGAGCGCGAGGTCATCGAACCAGACCTCGCCTTCGAACTCGGAGTCGAGCCCGCCCAGGACGTTCAGGAGCGTGGTCTTCCCGGAGCCGGAGGTCCCCATGATCGCGACGAAATCGCCGGGCTCGATGGTGAAGCGGACGCCATCGAGCGCCTTCGCACGGCCCGGGCCGCTGCCGTAGTACTTCGAGAGGTCCTCGACGCGGATCTGCATGGGCGCTCGCTCCGGATAGTGATGAGAAGAGGTCTTGGGGAAGAGTCAGAGTCTCGCGGTGGGCGGCCCTGTCCAGTGAGACAGGGCCGCCCACCGCGAGACCGCACCCGGGGTGCGGCTCACGCGAGGTGGCTCACTCGAGGGGGAGCATCTCGAACTCGATCGTGCTGGAGATGCCGCGCTTCGACGAGTCGAAGTAGAGCGCAGCGTCGCGGAACGTCGAGAAGAACATCGAGGCCTCGGGGCTGCCCGCGACGAGCGGGCTCACGAGCAGGCCGAGCTGCTCGATGTTGATGTAGAGGCCGCCGTGGGCCTTGCCCTGCGCGAACGGCTTGCCGAGCGGGCTCGACAGGAGCTCGCCGCCCTTGCCCTGGACGAGGAGCTCGAGCTGAGCCGGGAGCATCGACCCGGAGGCGAAGACGATGAGGTCACCAGTGGCGATGATCGAGCCGGCGCCGGGGAGCGTGTAGCCCTGGCCACCGGCCATGGGCGTGAGCGTGACGGGCGTGATGGCCGGGGGCGCCATGTCGGGGTTCATCGGATCGACGGGCGGCGTGTTCTTGGCCTGCTCGGCGTTGTACAGGTCGAGGACCTTGTTCAGGATCTTGAGGGGGGCCTCTGCGTTCTTGAACTGCGCGACGGTGGCGAACTGCGCGGCGGCGATGCCGCCTCCGCCCATCGCCTGGCCGAGGTCGACGCCGTAGAAGTAGCCGCCCATGTTGCCCGTGAGCTGGTCGATGACCTCGGTCTGGAGGTCGAAGCCGACCGCCTCGCTGGCCTCGCCGATGCCCGACTGGAGCTCGTTCCAGGCCTCGGGCTTGGCGAACTTCTCGGTGAGCGAGAGCGCGGCGGCCAGGTTCAGGGAGACGCGGCCCATCGCGATGAGCGAGGACGTGGCGAAGCCGTTGAACGTGGCGTCGGCGACGTCGGAGAGGCCGGCGTAGTACGCGCCGAACTCGGCGTTGCCGCCGTAGAAGAAGTGGCTCTTGATGACGTCGCCGCGCAGGTCGAAGCCCATGCCCAGGCTGGTGCAGTACTCCTCGAAGTTCTTGAGCGCGTCGTCGGCGCCTTCCTCACGAGAGAACTCCTCCTTGAGCTCAGGGTAGAACTTGCTCTTCTTGATCGCGCCGGGGTTGGCGAAGGCGGCGACGAGGTACTTGCCGCCGAACTCGCTGACGAACTGCTTGAAGGAGGCCGAGGAGCTGGTGGAGGCGCCCTTGTCGTTGCCGTAGATCCCGGCGACGAACTTCGAGATGGAGGCCTCGCCGCCCTTCTCGGGGTCGAGCTGCGGGGTCGCGAGGATGGCGACCTTGCCGAAGTGCGCCCACGCGAGCTGCTTCTCGACGTTCGCGCCCAGGACCCTGACCTCGACGTCGCCGACCTTCTCGGTGGCGACCTCGCCCTCGAGGCCGATCTCGTCGCGGATCTTGCCGCCGACGAACGCGTCGAACTTCTCGGCGTCCACGACGTAGATGAGGAGGACGGAGCGGTTGTCGACGAAGCCGAACGCGAGGCCGCCGTCCGGGGCGATGCCCGCGGCGTCCCTGAGCGAGCCGGTGTCCATGAGGTCGATGCCGAACTTGTCGTTGAGCTCGGCCTGGAGGTCACGGACGCCGCCAGCGGCGTCGCCGAAGGAGGCGTCGACGCGCTTGATGCCCGCGCTCAACCCCTTCAGATCGGTGACGTAGACCGAGGCCTCGGAGGACGCCGGGAGGCGCTCGGCGAGCAGCGAGAGGCGGCCCTGCGAGCTCTCGGGGATGGACTGAACGCCGGGGCCGGCGCAGGCGACGAGGGTCATGGAGGCGACCGCGAAGAGTGCGGCGCTGGCGCGGCGCAACGCGCCAGGGGCAATGGACATGAGTCTCTCTCAGGTGATGCGTTCGGAATCGAACGGGTGCAAAAACGAGAGCGGCCGGCCACCCTTGGTGGTCGGCCGCTCAAACGAACTCTGTACCCCCAAGGCGCGCCGGGCTCAAGCCGCGTCGCGCTCGTGAGGTGTCGGGCTCACTTCGAGGAAGCGCCCTTGGTCTGAATCTGGATGACGGCGGAGATGCCGTTGTCCGAGCCATCGAAGCTCAAGGAGAGCTCCTCGACGGTGTCGAAGAACTTCTTGGCCTCGGGGTTGGCGGTCGCCATGGGCCCGAGGGCCTTGGCGAGCATCGAGGAGCTCACGAAGAGGCCGCCGTAGGACTTCTTGGTGGCGAGCGGCTTGCCGAGCGTGGTCGTGATCTTCTTGTCCTCGGCCGTGTTGGCGAGGAGCTTGCCGAGCTTGACCGGCGTGATGGCCGGGGTCGAGTAGGCGAGCACGCCCTCGTAGGTCACGAGCGCGCCGACACCCTGCGGGAGGGTGAGGACCTTGGCGCCCTTGACGCCGTCGACGTCCTTGAAGCCACCGTCGGGGCCGAGCATCGGGCCGGCCTGCGCGAGCGCAGCGTCGACGATCTTCTTGAGCGCGTCGGCGCTCTTGAACTCGATGCCGAACGCGAGCTCGACGGCCGCGATGCCCTTCATCGGGTCCTGCATGCCGGCCATGGCCGACGCGAGATCGATGCCATAGAAGAAGAGGCCGATGTTGCCAGTGAGCTGGCCGAGGATGTCCTTCTCGATGTCGAGCTTGGCGGCCTCACCAGCCTTCTTGAGCGCCTTGTCGAGCTCGGCGGCCTGCTCGGCCGGGGCGAGCTTCTTGTAGGCGGCCCACATGGCCGTGAAGTTCACCGAGATGCGAGCCGCGGCGATGGTCTTCTCGGTGGCGAAGCCGATGAAGGGGTTGTCGGCGACGTCGGAGCCCACGCTCTTGTAGATCGTGTTGAGCTCCTCGGTGCCACCGACGAACAGCTTGATCTTGGAGTTGCTGCCCTCGGTGGTCGTGCCGAAGCCGAGGCTGCGGCCGTACTTCTCGAACTGAGCGATGGACTCCTTTCCACCGGGCTCGCTCTCCATCCCCTTCTTCGCCTTGTCGTAGAAGGAGCTCTTCTTGACGGCGTCGAGGTTGGCGAAGCCAGCGAGCATGTAGGTGCCGCCGAACTCGCTGATGAACTGCTTGAACGCGGCGGACTCGGCCGTGGACTTGGCCTTCTCGGTCGTGGTCAGGTTCGCGACGTACTTCGCGATCGAGGCCTCGCCACCGGCGCCCTCCTCGAGCTGGGGGCTGGCGACGATCGCCATCTTCCCGAAGTGTGTCCACGCGATCTGCTTCTTCACGTCCTCGCCCAGGACCTTGACCTTGGCCTCGCCAATGGTCTCTTCCTTGGGCTCGCCCGTGATCTCGAGCTCCTTGCCGATCTTGTCCTTCATGAACGCGTCGAACTTGGCCGCGTCCTCGACGTAGATCATCAGGGTGCTGCGGTTGTCCGCGAGGCCGAGCGCGAGGCCGCCCTTGGGCGAGATGCCCGCGGCCTCCTTGAGGGACTCGGGGTTCGACAGGTCGATGCCGAACTTCGTCTTGAGCTCCTCTTGACCCGACTTGAGCTCGGCTGCCGCCGGCCCGAGCGTGTCCTGAAGCTGCGCGGCGCTCGCCTTGAAGCCGCTGAAGTCGGCCAGGTAGACGGACGCCTCGGAGGTCGCGGGCAGTCGAGCCGCGAGCGACTTGATGCGCGCCTCGGGGCTCGAGGGGATCGTGTTCTTGTTGTCGCCGCACGCGGTCAGCGTGAGCGCCGCCAGCGAAACCGCCACGGTGGCGCGAGTCATCATCCCAAAGTTGTTGCTCATCTGCTCGTTCTCCGAAGATCCTAGTAAGCCACGACGTCTCGAATACATGTACGCCGAGGGCGGCCTCTTTACCTGCGCATGACGCAGTGTGTCAAGACACTCACTCCGCGCCCAAGATCCGTCCCGGGCGCGCCCACATTCATACATCCCACCTCAGAAGAGAGGCGCGGGGTGTGATGATGTGGTACAAACGGCGGCCACTCTACCTGCGCCTGCTTTCGTCTGGCAAACGTCATCTGACCCGAATATCATGATGAAATCATTGCATTACGATCGTCTTCGACCCTCTCATCTTACATGGCTCGCGCTGTGTGTTTTACCGATCGGTTGTCAGGAGGAAGCTCCCAAGGACCAAACCTACACGGCACAGGAGATCGCCAAGAAGCGTGAGCTGTTGGGGTTGAACAAGCCCAAGGAACCGGAGGTCGCGACCCCGCCCGCGCCCACGCCCGAGCCGCCAAGGCCTCCGCTCACGCCCCAACCGGGGCTCCTCGCGCTCAACCCCACGCTCGAGCAGGTCGCCGCGATGCTGCCCGCCGAGCCGATAGGTGAGCTCACCGGGACGTTCTTCGATTCCCCGAGCACGCAGACCCGCGCGCTGCGAGGGCTCGTCGTCACGCAGTGCGGTGACGGGCTCGTGCTCCAGGGCGTCTACGCGCCCGCCGAGGGCGAGGAAGGTCCGGTGCACACCACCACGCCGATCCCGCTGGTGGCCGCCGAGCTCCCCGCGAACACCACTCGCCGCTACGAGGACTCGGGGTTCGTCATCGAGCTCGACGTGACCCACTCCGACCTGCCCACGCGCTTCGCCGGGCGGCTCAAGATCACGTCGAAGAAGACTGGCCTCGAGTACATCAAGATGAGCTTCGACGGCCCCACGCTACCGGCGCTGCTCCCCGTCAAGGGCGCTCCCACGCTAGAGAGCTACCCGACCATGTCCTCCTGCTACGCCACCGGCAGGTACGACCTCGTCACGGACACGGGGGCGCGATTCTCCGGGCTCGTCAACGCCGTCGACTATGGCAACCGCGGCGTCCCGCGTATCCGCGTGCCCATCGGCCCCGTGGACGTCATCGAGCTGCTCATCATCCCACCCAAGCCCTTCACCACGTTCGAGGAGCCCGTCGAGGCGAGGCTCCAGCTCGTGCGCGAGCCGAACGCTCGCCCCTTCGTCATGCTCGTCGACACGCACCACCACCCCCAGGCGCTCGACCCCACCGACGCCAAGGGCCGTAACCTCCGGGCCAAGCGCAGCGCGCCCATCAAGATCGGCGACGCCTCGCTCACGCTCACGGGCAAGGCACCGAAGAACCTCAAGGACGGGCAGATGCCTCCCCCTCGCGACGCCGCCGCAGACCTCTGGCGCGCGAAGGTCACGCTGACCGACCTCGAGACCTCGCTCAAGGTCCGCGGCCCGCTCAAGGATCGCGTGATCAAGACGCTCACCATCGACGCGCTCCTCATGGACCGCCGCGCGCCGCTCTCGGCGCTCCCGGAAGGCGTCGAGGTCCCCGCACTACCCAAGAAGAACGTGGCGCCGCCCGAGAAGGACGACACCACGAAGAAAGAGGACGCCACGAAGAAAGAGGACGCGGCGCCCTGAGCGTCACTCCTTGATGACGCGGCGCTCGGTCGGCGACGTGAGCGGCGAGTTCGCCCTGACGAAGACCTCGAGAGCCTCCAGGTCGACGACGCCGCCCTGGCGGTCGGTACCGGCCGTGAAGCCCGCGAAGCCATCCCCGCCGTCGGCGAGGAAGCTGTTCACCGTGACGCGGTAGCTGGTCGCGTCGTCGATCGGCGCGCCCTCGAACGTCACCGACTTCAACCTCGGCTCGCCCTCACTCCACGTGTAGGAGAGCCCGCCCGAAGGCTGGAGCAGGTAGTTGCGCCCTCCCTCCCGGAACATGCCCTGGAGCAGGCCGCGGAGCTGCGCCCCGGTCAGGGTCATCGTCACCAGCGTGTTCCCGAAGGGCTGCGTCGAGTGCAGGTCCTTGAAGGAGACCTCACCGTCGACGCCACCATCGGACGCCTCGAACACCAGGTCGGCGCGCACGCCGCCCGGGTTCATCAGCGCGATCTGCGCGCCGCCGACCTCGGGCGCGCGCGTCGCGGCGAGCTGGGCGTCGGCGATGAGCACACCCAGCGGCATCTGGCCCTGTTCGTCGGCCCCGCGCAGCACGTCTGCCGTCTGCGTCCCCACCGGCTTGTCCGCCAGCGGCGCCACGAGCGTCCTGTAGCGGTCGATGTGCGCCGCGACCGCCGCGTCCATCTCCACGTCGCGGGTCACCGCGACGTTGCGCGCGACCTTCGACACGACGTCGCCCGTCCTGGGGTCGACCTTCAGGTCGATCTCGGTGAGCACTCGGCCGTACGACTTCGCGCTCGTGACGATGCGGCCCTCGAGCTCGCAGTTGTACGCCTGGTGCGTATGGCCCGTGACCATGACGTCGACGGCCGGGTCGAGCCCGGCGTTGATCTCGACGATGGGACCCGAGATTCCCGGGCAGTCGTTCACGTCCTCGAGCTTGGCTTCAGGGTAGCCGCCCTCGTGGACCATCACCACGATCGCCTCGACGCCCTGCTCCTTGAGCTCGGCCACCGACGCGTTGATCGCCTCGACCTCGTCCTGGAACCTCACCGACGCGACCGCCGTCGGCGTCACCGCCGCGGGCGTGCCCTCGAGCGTGAGCCCGATGAACCCGACCTTCACGCCGTCGAACGTGCGGACCTGATAGGCCGGGAAGAGTCGCTCGTCGGTCTCCCTGACGAAGACGTTGGCCGCGAGGAACTGGAAGGCCGCGCCCTCGTAGGTGTCCTTGCCCTGGCAGCCGTCCTCGGGGTGGCAGCCGCCCGCCTGGAGGCGGCGCAGCTCGTCGACGCCCTCGTCGAACTCGTGGTTGCCCACGGCCACGAGGTCGACCTTCATCAGGTTCATCGCCTCCACGGTCGGCTCGTCGTGAAAGAGCGCCGAGATCAGGGGGCTCGCGCCCACCAGATCCCCCGCGCACACCACGACCGTGTTCGCGTTCTCGGCGCGCATCGCGCTCAGGTGCGCCGCGAACGCGTCGAGGCCGCCGGCCTCCACGCGCTCGCCCTTCACCTTAACCTTCCCGCTCGGGCCCTCCATGTGGCCGTGCAGGTCGTTGAACGCGACGATCTTGACGGCCACGGGCTCGGTCGAGCCCTCGACGACAACCTTCTTGTCGTCCTCCTTGGCGCCTGTTCCCGTACATCCCGCGAGCGCCACGCACACCGCGAGCGCGCCTACCTTACCGAACATCTTCATCTCGACTCCTCTTGGGTCTCACGGCGCGCTCGCGCCCCAGTTCACGTCCGACTCGTACGGCAGCCCAGGCGTCGCGCCGAGGTGCGCGCACGTCCTCGAGCCCACGAAGCACCCCACAGCGAGCGCGCGCGCCCACCGCTCCTCGCCCCAGCCGCCCAGCGCATCCCTCAACGGGACGTCGCCGTCGGGCTCCTGGCGGCACATCGACGCGAGCAGCCCCGCGACGAAGCCGTCCCCAGCCCCCGTCGTGTCCACGACCTCGACGGGCCACGCCTCGGCGCTCGCCTCGACGATCCCGCCGCCCGTCGACCGCGCGATCACGCGCGCGCCTCCGTCCGCGTGCGTCGTCACGAGCGCGCGCGCCCCTGAGAGGTCTCGCTCCCACAACACCTGCGCGCCGTCGCCCCGCGAGAGCAGCTCGAGCTCCTCGTCGTTCAGCTTGATGATGTCCGCCTGCTTCACCATCTCCATGCAGCACGCCCACATCTCGTCAGTGTCCGACCACAGGTGCTCGCGCACGTTCGGGTCCACGAGCACCAGGCCGCAGCGCTCTCGCGCGAGCTCCAGCGCGCGCATCGCGACCGCACGCGGCCCGGGCGTCAGGAGCTGGTTCGTCCCGAAGAGCGCCGCGCGCGCCCGTCCGATGAGCTCCGCGTCCAGGTCGCTCATCGCCATGAACTGATCGGCGGACGGCCCCTGCATCCCCGTGAAGCTGCGCTCCCCGTCGTGGCGCAGGCTCACGAACGTCATCCCCGTCATCGCCTCGCGCGTCGTCGTCACGAGCTCGACGTCCACGCCCTCGCCCTCGATCGCCTCCCGCAGGAACTGACCGAACTCGTCCTCACCCACCTTGCACATCAGCCCCGAGCGCAGGCCCAGCCGCGCCAGCCCCACCGACACGTTCCCGGGCGCGCCCCCCACGACCTTGTGAAACCTCGACACGTCCCGCAAGCGCCCGCGCTCCTCGGGCAACATGTCCACGATCGTCTCCCCCACACACAACACGTCCAGCGCTCGCATAGCTCGATCCTTTGGTCCGTCGTTTCGCGCACGCGGCGCCGCCGCCACACGGGATCTAGCATCTTCCTGGCGCGCCCGAAACCGTCCGTTCATGCTCGCGATACGATCAGAATCATGCTCGCCGCGGGCCGTCTCGTTTACAAGTTCGACTCGCGCGGGTTAACGTCATCGTCCTCAATCGACAGGATCGAGGCCAACTCCCACGCCAGGATGAGAAGATGTCGTACCTGAAAGAGCGCCTCGCAGAGGCCGATCGAAAGACCGTGATCGCCGACACCGTCAAGCTCATCGACGAGGAGGTCGCGAGCAAGGGCGGCCTGAGCGGAGTCGCGCTCAAGGGCGGCTACAAGGTCGTCAAGAAGCTCAAGAATGGGCGCATGATCGACAAGGCCGTCGACATGCTCCTCGACGACTTCACCGACGCCCTCTCGCCGCTCCACGACAGCTACCGCGAGCAGGACGCCAAGACCACGTTCTCCAGCTACCTCCAGTCCAACGATCGCGCAGCCTCCGACGCGCTGCTCTCGATCACCGACGAGAAGGCCAAGCGCGCCGAGAGCAAGGTCGTCGCGTCGACCTACAAGAAACTGCGCGGCCAGGCCGAGAAGCACGTCAAGGACGCGCTCCCCGGCGTCGGCCGGCTCATCGAGCGCCACGTCCCACAGGACTGACGCGCTCGTGCGCCCCAGGCGCACACCACGAGAGGACCCTGTCATGGCTCAGAAAGAAAAGATCGACGCCTTCGTCCTGCGCTCCATCAACTACGCAGAGCGCGACGTCATCGTCACACTCCTCTCATCCCAGTACGGCCGCGTCTCCGCGCTCGCCAAGAACGCGCGCACCTCGAAGCGCTTCCCCGGCGGCCTCCACCTCTTCCGAAAGGTCGAGGCCATCATCGAGCGCAAGCCACAACGCGGCACCGCCGTCTTCGTCGAGATGCGCGTCCTCCGTGACTTCCCCAACATCGAGTCCAGCTACGACGCCATCGTCATCGGCTCGTACGCCACCGAGCTCATGCGCGAGGTCTCCCGTGAGGACGTCGAGAGCCCCGAGCTCGTCGGCCTCCTCGAGTCCTTCTACGCCGAGCTCGACGAGCTCGGCACCGACCTCCAGACCCTCGAGACCATCCTCCACCACTACGAGCTCCGCCTCCTCGGCCTCGCCGGCACCCACCCCTCCCTCTGGAAGTGCCACCGCTGCGGCCTCGCCCACGACGACTTCGACAAGCTCCAGTGCTCCCGCTCCGGCGAGGGCCTGCTCTGCTCCTCCTGCCGCCGCCCGGGGGAGGCCGTCGGCATGATCGAGCGCGACACCCTGAGCACCCTCCAGTACTACGACCGCCCCGAGATCGGCGCCCCCGACTCCGTCCTCATGCCCGACATCCGCCGCCAGGCTCGCCGCGTCCTCGACAACTCCTTCAAGCTCCTGCTCCTCAAGGACCTCAAGAGCCGCCCCATGCTCGACACCGTGCTCACCTGAGGCGCCGCCTCAGGTCACCTCACGTCGACCCACGGACCCCCACGATCGGCGCGTGGTCCGACAACGACATCGTCTCCACCTCGCCCTCACCTCTCCCCTGCAGCGTGCCGCCCTCGAGCCACGGCGAGTCCGAGAACAGGTAGTCGATCTTGCGGTTGTAGAAGTGGCGCCCGGAGGACGAGTGGGTCTGGAACGGCGCGTTGTCGCGCGCGTACTCCTCGAGCCCCACGACGGGATGAAGCGCCTCGTACGCCGGCACGAGCAGGTCCTCCTGGCCCCGGAAGTCCCCCGCGTCGAAGTCGGTGTCCTCCGACGCGACATCCGGGAACCCCGCCCACCGCGCGCTCCCGGGCGGCAGGGCGTTCAGATCTGCCCCCAACACGAGCCCCTCTCCACCAGAGCGAATTCGCGCACACTCACGCAGCACGGCGTCGAGCTGCGCGCGCTTGACCTCGCCGCCGCCGAACGCCGAGAGGTGCGTGCACAGCGCCCAGAAGCCCCGGCGACCGGGGATCGCGAGCCGCGCACGGAGCAGGCAGCGCTTCAGATAGAAGTACTGCACGACGCCAGACTGGTCCTGAATCAACGGCAGCGCCACGCGCTCGGCGAGCACCAAGGGATAGCGCGACAGGATCGCGTTGCCCGAATCCACACGGCCCACGCCGTCCGAGGGGATGAAGCGCGCGCGCCACTGCGACCCGTACGCCGCGAACCCGAGCCCAGACGCCCGCGCGAGGTACGCGAGCTGATCGACCCCGGCGACCCGGTCCGATCCGCGGTCCACCTCCTGGAGCATCACCACGTCGGGATCGACCCGCCGTATCATCGCCGCGAGCTGCTCGAGGTTCCCCAACACCTCGGCCTCGTTCATGCGCACGCGGTCTCCGTGGCCGTCGAAGAAGAAGTCGATGCGTCCGCCGCCGAACTTGACGTTCCAGGTCATCACACGCAGGGTGTCCGACCCCTTCGAGGGCGAGCGCGCGCCTGGCGCGCGCCAGATCTCGGCGGGCTCGCGCGACCTGAACGTCGCGCCCATGGGATCGCGTGACCAGAGCAGATGCGACGCCCACCGACCTGCCTTGCCGTCGGAGATCTTGCGCGCGAGAGCGCGTACGTTCAGAGCCACCTCGGAGACCTCCTCACGGGCTCGACGCGCCCACCATGGCGCGTCCTGGGAAGGCCTCGCACTCTACGCGCGCGCTCCCCGAGCGCAAGCCGACTCGCCCATGAGGAGGGCCACGCCGATGACACACGAACACACGCCCACCCTCGAGAAGATCGTCGTCGTGGGGACCTCCGGCTCGGGCAAGACCACGCTCGCCGCAGCCCTCGCTGACGCGCTGAGCGCCGAGCACGTCGAGCTCGACGCGCTCTTCTGGGGCCCGAACTGGACCCCGAGGCCCTACGAAGAGGTCGACGTCGCGCTCGACGAGCGCCTCGCCTCGCCTCGCTGGGTCATCGACGGGAATTACTCGCGCTTCCAGCCCATGTTATGGTCGCGCGCAGACACGATCATCTGGCTCAACTACTCCTTCCCGCTGACCATGAGACGCATCATCACGCGCACCGCGCGGCGCGCGCTGCTCCGCGAGACGCTCTGGTCTGGCAACCGCGAGACGCTCTCCAAGGCGCTCTCGCGCGACTCCATCATCCTGTGGTCGGCGAGCACGTGGGCTCGCCGACGACGCGAATACCCGGAGAAAGCACGCGCGCTACGCGGCGCGTGCTTCGTCGAGCTCGAACACCCGCGCGAGGCCGACGGCGTCCTCGCGCTCGCGCGCGCCAAGGG
>CAJXPN010000044.1 GCA_913058025.1 uncultured Myxococcales bacterium
GTGATTCTTGCATCGCAGCCACCCGATTCGTCCAAATTCGCCTCATCCTCGTCGAGGATTGGCAGTCGGACCCGGAGACTGCTAACGAGCCGGAGAATATTCACTCGAATTTTGGCGTCAAGGGTCTCGGACGCATTTTTTGTAATCGCGTTCTCGTCACCGCTTCGCCACGTTGAACGCACCGTCACATCCTCCCCGCCCGAACGAGCCTCTTGGACATGCGTGAACTCCGCTGGATCGCCACACTCGCCGCGTTCGCTTCGCTCACGCTCACGCTCTTCATCGGGTGGTCTCTCGTTCGCCCACGCACCTCGCCACCTCGCCAACTCGAGCTGGTCGGCCCCGACGGCGCCGCCCTCGAGTGGCCGCTCTCCTGCTTCAATGAACTCTCCGTCCTCGACGGCCGTACGTGGTGGAGCACGTGCTCATACGACGAGGAGATGGGCGCCACCCGCGTGCGGTTGGACACGCTCCGAGGGGAAGCGCTCTGGCCTCTCCCCGCGGAGCTTGTCAGGGGCCAGCTGGTCCAGCGGGCTGGGCTGCTGCGTCGTGAAGACGGCGCGTACGCGGTCGTATGGACCCGGCACGCGCGCGGCGAGGACGTCGCCGAGTACTGGGTCGGAGTCATGGCCGACGACGGCTGGGAGACCTCACCGGTACGGCTCGAACTCCCCGCGCCCGTCGTCGACCCCGAGCTCTCGCGAGATCCTCGCATCCTCGACGCGTTCATCGGGATGACATGGAGGGAGTCTCGGCTCGAGGTCCTCCTCACATACCTCGATGATCACGCGTCTTCGAGCGCGGCCGTGCGCATGTACACGGTCGAGGCGGGCCGCGCGCCTCGGTCGACCGACGTGACCCCACCCGAGTGCCGCGCCGGGCGCGCCCGATGCAGGGTGCAGGGCGCGCACGCTCGCTTGCCCGAGCGCGCGTGGCGCGTGTTCGTTCGGGGGGATGGCGTCGTCACGTCTGCGGAGGATCGGGCGCGGTACGCGGGGAAGGTGCTCGCGCTCGGAGGTGGCGTCGAGCCCGAGCTCACCGACCTGCCCGACGACTTCTGCGCCCCCACGATGGGGGCGTGCGTCGACATGCTCAGCGCCGGGATGCTTCGCATGAGCTCGCTCTCTCCTCACACGGGCCTGTTCATGGACCCTCGGGGTCAGGTTCGTGAGCTGGTCGTGCCCGACGCGCCCACTCAGCTCGAGAGGGCGCCGAACCTCGGCTCCGAACTCATCGTGCGCGACGGCCAACTCGAGCCAGATTTCTACTGGTGGACACATGACGACGACGCGCCGCACATCTTCGCGATGCCGTCCGCGGAGCGTGCGGATCGCCTGGAGGGGGTGGGCTCGCTGATTCTCGAGGACCACGAGCTCCCAGAGTATGGGGGCAGGGAGACGCTCCTCATTCCTCCTGGTGGCACCGCGCGCGTCGTGTCCGTCGACGGCTACGACTCGGAGAAGAACCTGACGTCGGCCCGTTCGTTTCGCGGCGGCGCCAGCGGCCAGGGTTGGTGGCTCCTGAGCCCGATGGGCTACTACGCCTCGCTCGACTCGGAGTTCGCGCGACGACGGGTTCGACGCCGCCGAGCGCGTCGCACACCTCGCCGAGAAGGGCGGCAGGCGCTTCTGGTGGCGCGTCGGCGTGGCCGCGCTCGGAGGGCCGCTCTGCCTCCTTCTCGCGTGGGCGCTCGCCAGGCGAAAGAGCAGGAAGAGCGAGGCGCCCTCGCGTGACCTCTACGCAACGCGCGCGCTCGTGCTCCTCTTCCTCTGGGCGTTGATCCCGCTGTGGGCGACGCTCCCTGCGCTCCTGGGGGCGTTCGGGTGAGCGCAGCGCTTGCGCCGCGGGCCGTGTGTCTGCTAGGGGTGTCCCGTCCGGGAGAACTCGAACGAAAACCAGACCTTGAGTGTCCCCGCTGGGCGGTGAGAACATGAGCGAGAACAACGACTTCGACGTCACCGCAGAGGCAGCGCGCGTAAAGCTCGCGGCCCGCGCGCTCGCGCGCTGTGAGCGAGAGGCAAAGGACGACGCGCTCCACAAGATGGCCGACGCGTTGCGCGAGCGCACCGACGACCTCGTGGCTCAGAACGCCCTGGACCTCGAGCGCGCCCACGAGCGCGGGCTCGAGCCCGCGTTCATCGACCGTCTCGCGCTCGACCCTGCGCGCGTGGAAAAGATGGCTCTCGCGCTCGAAGAGGTCGCCTCGCTGCCCGACCCGGTCGGGCGGATCGAGCGCTCCGAGCGACGTCCAAATGGCCTGACCGTGGCGCGCCAGCGCATCCCGCTGGGAGTCATCGGGATCATCTACGAGTCTCGCCCCAACGTCACCAGCGACGCCGCGGGGCTCTGCCTGAAGTCGGGCAACGGCGTCGTGCTCAAGGGCGGCTCAGACGCCTACCGCTCGAACCGCGCCGTCCACGCAGCCCTGACGCTGGGGCTAGAGCGCAGCGCGCTCCCGCCCGCGGCGCGCGGCGCCATCGGCTTCGTCGACACCACCGACCGCGACGCCGTCCGCGTCCTGCTCGGGCTCTCCGAGCACCTCGACGTCATCATCCCTCGCGGCGGCAAGCGCCTCATCCGCTTCGTCCACGAGCACGCGCGCGTCCCCGTCATCAAGCACGATGAGGGCGTCTGTCACGTCGTCGTCGACGAGACCGCCAGGCCCGACCGCGTGGACGCGATCCTCGTGAACTCGAAGGCTCAGCGGCCGGGCGTCTGCAACGCCGCCGAGACGATCCTGTTCACGGAGAAGGGCGCTCGCGTCCACCTCGGCCGCGCGCTCGGCGCGCTGGCCGCCGCTGGCGTCACCTGCCACTGCGACGCCAGGGCGCTCGCCATCGCGCGCGAGGCCGGCGTGCCGGAGGCGAACCTGCGCGAGGGCGGGGACGACGCCTTCGCCCGTGAATTCCTGTCCCTTGACGTGGCAGTCGGCGTCGTCGACGATCTCGACGGCGCCATCGCCCACATCGACCGCTTCAGCTCCCAACACACCGAAGTCATTCTTACGGAAGATTATACGGTCAGCCGGAGGTTCCTGCGCGAGGTCGACTCGTCGACGGTCATCGTGAACGCGTCGACCCGATTCGCAGACGGTGGACAGCTCGGCCTGGGCGCCGAGATTGGGATATCGACTACCAGGCTCCACGCCTACGGTCCCATGGGCCTCGAGGAGCTCACCACTACCAAGTTCGTCGTCACCGGCGACGGCCAGATTCGGAGCTAGCGCATACGCGCTCATCACCCCCACGGAGCCACATGAGTCAGAACACCGCGACCGACACCAACACGCAACCTTTCGAGAGCGCGGACCTCGCGCGCGAGCTCGTCGAGCTGACCTGGGACCTCAAGGGTCTCAACACGGTCGTCCTCGATCTGCGCGGGCGAGTCAGCTACACCGACTTCCTCGTGATCACGTCCGGCACGTCCGAGCGCCAGGTCCAGGCGATCGGCCGACACGTCGAGCGCAGTCTGCGCAACCTCGGCTACCGAGCCCTCTCCTCTGAGGGGATGGAGTCGGGCCGCTGGGCGCTGCTCGACTACGGCGACGCGCTCGTCCACGTGTTCAACACGAACGCGAGGCAGGAGTTCGACCTCGAAGGGATGTGGTCCGATGCCCCGAGGCTCGACCTCGAAGACAAACCCTCTTCCCTGTATGGACACTTCGACATGGCTCAGTTCGAGAGCTGAGCGTCCAGGGTTCCACCAGGCAGACGAAAAGAGAGCGGCGCGACCTGATGAATCAGGTCGCGCCGCTCTCTTTTCGTCCCCGCTTCGGGCGGTGGCTCACCACTCCTCGTACGTGTCGTCCTTGTCGTCGGCCTTCTCGATCGGGGCCTTCTTCTCGTCGGGTTTGTCGTCGGCCTTCTTCGTCTTGTCCAACGCGCTGCGACCCTGCCTCCGCGTGGAGGGCGGCCCGATCCGTGTACGCTTGGGCGGCGCGACGAGCTCGTCGTCGCCGTCCTTCTTCGGGTCCTTCTTCGTCTTGGGACGCGTGGACTCGAGCGGCTTGTTCGCCTTGATGATCTCCTTGGGGGGTCGCTTGGCCTTGTACATGCCCGTGGCGACCATGGACTCCTCGACGATGTCGGCGGCCTTGAGCGAGACCTTGCGGTTGATCTGCGCGGGGCGGCTCTCCTGCTCGGGCTCGTCCTCGTTGAGGAACCAGTTGGGGTCGGTGCGCAGCGAGTCGATGACCGGGCTGGGCATCGCGAAGCAGACCAGCAGGCACGAGCACAGGCCCGTGACGACGCCGACCGTGAGCGCCTTGCGGATGCGGTTGAGCTTGCTGTCGACGACCTTGAATCGCTCCCGCTTCCCGCCCTCGGCGATCAGCGGCACGGTCGGGATGACGAGCGCCGCGATCACGGCCACGACGAACTGGATCGGGCCGCTCACGATCTGAGACAGCGCCGCGCCCAACAGGATGAACACGAGGTAGAGCGTGGAGAACAACGCCGCGACCGCCACGAGCAGCCCGATCAACGCGAACGCGAACGGGATGATGGCGTCATCGGGGTTCGAGCCGACGCCGCCTCCCTTGTTGGGAGCCTTGCCCTTGCGCGCGCGCTGCTCGTCGATGTCGGGCGGGGAGGTCGGGACGGCGAACGGGTTGTCGCTGTCGTCCGGGACGGGCGGGAGCTCGGCCAGGCCGCTGAAGGCCGGCGCGCCCAGCGGCGCGTTGCGCTGGAGCGCGGGCATCGCCGGGGTCGTGGGTCTGTCGACGTCGACGCCGCCCCACTCCTGTCGCAGACCGCTCGGGTTCTGCTGCATCGCCGTCGGGTGGTTGTTGAACCCCGACGCGTGGCCTGGGTGCGGACCACCTGGGAACTGGCCATGGTTCGGGAACTGCGCCGCGCCGTAGTTGTGCACGCCGCTCGGGTTCGCGCCGACCACGGGCTGCATCCCCGACGGGTTCGTGCGGAAGCCTGGCGGGCGGTTGTAGTCGTCCTGGAAGTGGGGCTGCCCCGAGGGCATCTGCGGCGCCATCATCTGGCCGCTGGGCGTGTTCGTCGCGCCGCCCCAGCCCCCCTGTTGGGTCTGGAACTGGTTGTTCGGACCCATGGGCGGCTGGGTGTTGTGCCACTGGCCGCTGGGCTGCTGGTAGGGCTCGTAGTTGTTGCCCATGAGGAGGTCGTTCGACTGAGACGCGAACCCGGGCTGGGCGAAGCCGCCCGACTGCATCCGGCTCATGCTCATCGACGCCTTCTCGATCTCCTGCGCGAGCACGTCCACCGTCCTGAATCGGTGCTGCAGGCTCTTCTGCGTCGCGCTCCTGATGATCTGCTGGAACGACGGGTGGATGCGCGCGATGTTGGGCAGCCGGAGCGCCTCGGGGCTGATCTGCTGGGTGATCAGCGCCATCGTCGTGTCGCCGAGGACCGCGGGCTCCCCGGAGAGGATCTCGTAGAGGATCAGCCCGAGGCTGTAGACGTCGCTCGCGCCCGTGAGCTCCTCTCCCTTGACCTGCTCGGGAGACATGTAACGCGGCGTGCCGATGAGCTCTCGCTCCCCCTCGGGCAGGCCCACGCTCGTGAGGTCGGGGTTGTCGTCGTTGGTGCGGCCGCCTCGCAGCCTCGCCACGCCGAAGTCCAGGACCTTCACGAAGTCCTGCTCGCCCCCGAGCTCCGTGAGCATGATGTTGGCGGGCTTGAGGTCGCGGTGGATGATCCCGTGGCGATGCGCCTCGGACAACGACTTCGCGATCTGCTTGCCGATGTCCATCGTGCTCGCCTCGTCGAGCGCTCCGCGACGCTTGAGCACGTCCTTGAGCGTCTCGCCGTCGACGTATTCCAGCACCATGTACACCATCCCGTCGACGGTCTCGCCGAAGTCGTGGATGGTCACCGTGTTCGGGTGGCGCAGCTTCGAGATGATGCGCACCTCGCGCAGGAACCGTTCGCGCGCCGTGCGCGCCGCCTGCGCGTTGATCTCGGGATTGAGCACCTTGAGCGCGACGTGCCGATCCATCCCGACCTGGTACGCCTTGTAGACCATACCGAAGCCGCCGCGACCGAGCTCACCCTGGATCCGGTAACGCCCTTCGAAGATGTGGCCCTTGTTTAGCTGCATGGCCGCTCGCTTCTCGTTCGGTTCTCTTTCGAACACCCCAAATGGGTGAACACGCACTCGAATGAAAGACACTCGTCTATTCGTCAAGGTAACATCGCACCAACACAAGTTCAATCCGACCCACCCCCTCACGACTCTCCTCGATCGCATCGCTCCGAGACATCCCCGCGCCCATGCGATAACACTTCGGGCGCAGCCGCTGCGCGTCTCTCAACGATCCCGTTCGACTCCCGAGACCATGGCCGACCTCACCTTACGTTTCGAAGAAGGGACGCTGCTCGTCGAGGGCTTCGACCCACACGATGACGTCGTCCCGCCCGAGCTCGTCTTCGACGATCGCGTCATGCTCTATCGCGCCCCGGCTCACGAGTACCGGCGCGTGCTCGGGCACCTCACGCGCCGAGGCTACGACGTCGACGACCAGGCCCGGACTTACGCCGAGCTCGAGCTCGCGCTCGTCGACCCGCCCACCCCCTACGAACACCAGGCCGGCGCCATCGAGGCCTGGATGGCCGGCGGAAAGCGCGGCGTCGTCGTCCTCCCGACCGGCGCTGGCAAGACCTTCGTGGCCCAGATGGCCATCGAACGCGTCGCCCGATCCGCCCTCGTCATCGTCCCCACCATCGACCTGCTCAACCAGTGGTCCGGCGTCCTCCAGGCCGCCTTCGGCACGCCCATCGGCCTCCTCGGCGGCGGCTACAACGAGATCCTCGACGTCACCGTCTCCACCTACGACTCCGCCTGCATCCACATGGATCGCCTCGGCGGCCGCTTCGGCCTCCTCGTCTTCGACGAGGTCCACCACCTCCCGGGTGACCTCTACCAACAGTCCGCGCTCGGCTCCATCGCCCCTTTCCGCCTCGGCCTGACCGCCACCCTCGAGCGCGCCGACGGCAAGGAGTCCGTCCTCGAAGACATCGTCGGCCCCGTCGTCTTCCGGCGCTCCATCAAGGAGCTCGCAGGCCACATCCTCGCCGACTACGAGGTCCGCTCCATCCCCGTCGCCATGACCGCCGAGGACAAGGAGACCTACCAGTCCGAGCGCGAGGTCTACCGCGGCTTCGTGCGCAGCCAGAACATCCGCATCTCCTCCCGACACGGCTGGCGAAACTTCCTCGCGGCGACCTCCCGCTCTCCCGACGGGCGCCGCGCGCTCGAGGCCTACCACGCGCAGAAGCGGCTCGCGCTCGTGCACACGGCCAAGCTCATGCGCCTCTACGAGATCCTCGCGGACCACCACGACGACCGAGTCCTGATCTTCACCAACGACAACCAGTCCGTCTACCACATCTCCGAGCGCGTCCTCTCGCCCTCGATCACCCACCAGACCCCGGTCAAGGAGCGCAAGGAGATCCTGGCGAAGTTCAACTCCGGTGAGTACTCGAGCATCGTCACGAGCAAGGTCCTCAACGAGGGCGTCGACGTCCCGGAGGCCAGCGTCGCCGTGATCCTGTCGGGCTCGGGCTCGGTCCGCGAGCACGTCCAGCGGCTCGGGCGCATCCTGCGCCGCGCGCCCGACAAGAGCGCGATCCTCTACGAGCTCGTCACTGAGGACTCCGTCGAGACCTACGTCTCTCAGCGAAGGAGGGAGCACGATGCTTACCAGTGACCTGCTCCGCGTGAAGATCTCGAAGAAGAAGGTCCTCCCGCGGTTCCTCGACGCGACCGACCCCGTCGCGCTCGAGCGCGCCGAGGGCCTCACGAAGACCTTCGCCCAGGGGCTCGACGCGCCGCGCGCCCGGATCGATCGCGCCGTCGACGAGGCCGTCGGCTACGGCACCGACTTCCTCATCTGGCGCGGCCTCGCCAAGCTCCTGCACGACCGCTCGACCTTCGAGACCGTCGCCCCGGCCGACCCCGTGGACATCCGGCGCGCGGTCTTCGCGCGCGCCGTCGAGCTCGGCCCGGTCACCAGCGACTCAAGCCGCGCCGCCGTCATCGAGATCGCCGCGGCCGACATCGGCGTCACCGCCGAGGAGCTCTCGGACTCGCTCTACGCCGACCTCGAGGCGCGCCAGCGCCTGACGTCCCACAAGCCCATCGATCCGCTCGCGCTGCTGCACCGCTACAACCTCGCGCTCGCTCAGGCCGTGCTCTACCGCGCCACGCGGATGGAGATCGACCTCGTCGACCCCCGGCCCGAGCGGCTGCGCTACCTGTTCCAGTCGCTCAAATTCTACCGGCTGATGCACCGCGCCTACCGCACCGACGACGGCGTCTCGTTGGTCATCGATGGCCCCGCGTCGCTCTTCTCTCAGTCGAGGAAGTACGGCCTCCAGATGGCGACCTTCCTCCCCGCGCTCGTCACGCTCGACGCGTGGAGCCTGCGCGCCGACATCGCCTGGGAGCGCGGCAAGGACTACACGCTCGAGCTCGACCAGAGCTCGGGGCTCGTGTCCCACTACTCCCCCAAGGGGCAGTGGGTCTCCGAGGAGGAGAGCACCTTCGAGCGGCGCTTCGCGAAACGCGTCGAGGGCTGGTCCATCGCGCGCCGCGGCGCCATCCACGAGCTCGAGCGCGGCGAGGTCCTCGTCTCCGACTACGTCCTCACGCACGAGGCGTCGGGGCGAGACGTCTACGTCGAGGTCGTCGGGTTCTGGCGAAAGTCCTACCTCGAGCGGCGCATCGAGATGTTGGGCGCGCTCTCCGACGTCCCCATCGTGCTCGTCGTCAGCCAGAGGTTGCGCTCGGACAAGGGCAAGATCGAGGACTCGGGGCCTCGCGTCGTCTTCTTCAAGGGCGTGATCCTGGTCAACAGCGTCCTCGACGCCGCGCGAGACGCGCTCGGTTTGGGCTCGTGAATCTGGCGTCGCGCGCGCCGTTGTGGCACACATGATGTGACGCGCTCGGCGCGCGACCGTATGCCTCTTCATGAACCTTCGGAACAAGGTCGAGCACGTGCGACACCAACGCGGACTCATCACCATCTTCGCGCTCTCTCTCTTCGTCTCCTCGCCCGCGCTCGCCCAGGGCGACGGCGACGACGACAAGGCGAAACATGAGCGCATGCTCGCCTTGAGTGAGAAGGCCTCCGAGGCGTTCCAGAATGAGAACTACGAGGACGCCGCGCGGCTCTTCGCAAAGGCGAGGGCGGCCCACTACGACGTCCTCTTGACCATGAACGAGATGATCGCCTGGTACAAAGCGGGCAAGTGCGACGAGGCGATGGAGGCCTCCTCCATGTTCCTCAAGGAGGCGCCCAACGATCCCAAGGACGAGCAGAACCAGTCGGATCGTCTGAGCGCGCACCGCGTCTCGTTCAAGTGCCATGTCCAGAAGGGCGAGGATGCGCTCGCGTCGGGCAACCGCGACGACGCCATCCGCTTCGTCGGTATGGCCGAGGGCGTCTACAATTCCCATAAAGCCGGCTTCGAGGACGACGACAAGGCCTCGCTCGATGCGCTCTCGGCCGGCATCGAGTCGGCGGGCAAGACGCCGCCCGACGACAAGGTCATCGAGGACCCCATCGAGGCCCCAGTCACGTCGAGTGATGGCGGCCTCACCGCGATCGGCTGGACCGGCGTCGGCGGTCTCGTCGGAGGCGCCGTCCTCCTGGGCGTCGGAGGCGCGATATTCTCTCAGAATTACGAGGCTGTCCGCCCATGTTCCGCGGAAAAGCTTCCCGATGAGACGTGCATGCTCTCCGAGCCCGAGCTCGATGAGAAGAGGGGCACGGTCCAGACCCAGCAGATCGTCATGGTTGCAGGCGGCGCGCTCGCCGCCGTGGGCGCGGGTCTGCTCATCTACGATCTCGTCTCGGGTGGGGAGTCGGACTCGACCCAGGCGCGCGTCGTGCCCGTCGTCGGCGCAGACGGCGGCGGCGTTCAGGTGCTCTTCTCGTTCTGAGCGGCGGCCGCGCGTGATGCTCAGGCGTCGTCTTCCTCGGCCATCTTCTTGAACTTGTCCGACTGCATCTTGCGGTAGAGCACGATCCCGCCGAATAGCGGGATCAGCGACCCCACCGGCACGTACATCACCACCCGGTTGAACACCATCAACCCTCCGCACAGCGCCGACATGACCCCCATCATCACGACCGCTGCGATGTGCCCGTGCGCCTTTCCTGCCTCGATGGTCGCCATGATCCCGGCGACGACGGCCAGGAAGAAGATCGCGTTGTCGATGATGGGTAGCATCTCGCCTCGTCCGTCTGGGTTGTTGTGGCGCGAGCCTAGCACGATCGCTCCTGTTCGCCAGCCCGTCAGGTCTTACGTTCGGCCAATGGGGCGAGGCCTCGGCCGCAAACGTTGCGGCCTCGCGAGCCCATTGTTAGGGTGACCCGAGCCCCTCGAGTCGGGGGGCATCTCAACGCACAGGATCACCACTCATGACCGCGACACTGCGCATCGGGACGCGTCGTTCCGCCCTCGCGCTCTACCAGACCAACCTCGTCGCCGGCCTGCTCCGTCAGGCCCACCCCGACCTGGACGTCCAGATCGTCGAGATCGACACCAAGGGTGACCGGATACGAGACGTCCCTCTCCCCCAGATCGGGGGCAAGGGCCTGTTCACCGCGGAGATCGAGGCGGGCCTGCTCGATGGTTCGCTCGAGCTCGCCGTCCACTCGCTCAAGGACCTCCCCAGCTCGCTGCCTGATGGGCTCGTGCTCTCGGGGTCGCCCACGCGCGCCGCGCCCGAGGACGCGCTCGTGAGCGCGCGGCACGCGTCGCTCGCCGACATCCCCTCAGGCGGCGTCGTCGCCACCGGCAGCGTTCGTCGCCGCGCGCAGCTCATCGTCGCGCGCCCGGACCTCGAGTTCGTCGACCTTCGCGGTAACATCGACACGCGCCTGCGCAAGCTCGAAGACAACGGCTGGGACGCCATCGTCATGGCCGCCGCCGCGCTCGACCGCCTCGAGATGCCAGAGCGCATCACCGAGCGGCTGCGCGCGCCCGACTTCGTCCCCGCCGTGGGGCAGGGCGCCATCGGCCTCGAGATCCACCAGGGCCGCGAGGACGTCGAGGCGTGGCTCGCCCCGATCCTCGACCCCGAGACCACCCTCGCGACGCGCGCAGAGCGCGTGTTCATGCGCGCGCTCGAGGGCGGCTGCTCCGCCCCCGTCGCCGCCCACGCCTCCCGCCAGGCGGACGGCGAGTGGAGCTTCCATGGCTGGGTCTCGTCCACGGACGGCGCCCGCGTCCTCGCAGAGCACGTCACCGGCGCCGACCCCGTCGCGCTCGCCAACCAGGTGTCCGAGCGCATGCTCGCCGCCGGCGCCAGAGAGATCATCGCTTCATGAGCAAGGCCACGCACAAACCGCTCCTCCTCTACACCGGAACGCGCGCCCCTCGCGCCCCGGCGAGCTCCCGCTTGATCCACCGGCCGATGCTCTCGGTGGTCCACCTGGATCTGGCCGGCGGGGCGCTCACGTCGATCCTCAATGGGCCGCGCACCGCCATCGCCGTGTACTCGGGACACGCCGTCGACGCGCTCGTCGCGTCCGGCTTCGCGCGCGCTCCTGGGGCCGAGCGTCACCAGTGGTGGTGCATCGGGCAGGTCGTCACGCGAACGCATCTGTCTCTTATACACATCTCCGAGCCCACGAGACAGGCAGAAATCTCGTA
>CAJXPN010000045.1 GCA_913058025.1 uncultured Myxococcales bacterium
GCGGCTGCTCTCCCCGCCGCCGCCCTTCGGGCTTGGCGTTCCCCGCTGGGGAACTTTGTAACGTGCAGGGTTCGTGGGATTTGGTTCGCGGGGGCGGCCATGCGGGGGTTCTGGGAGGTGAAAGGGGCGCTGAGGGTTCCCGTGGGCCGCTCAGGGCTCATCGTGTCCGTCGAGGGCACTCTAATATCCGCACGCTCCTGGAGGCCCGCAGGAGACCGCGCAGGTGGCAAGGCCCGCTGGACGCTCCCCCGCGAACCCCAAGCCGAGAACAGCACACAGCACACAGGTCCAGTCCGAGTTCGCTACCGAAACGCGAGCCTCCAACAAGAGCCACCCACAGAACTCAGGCCGAACCCGAATTCGCTGCCGAAATGGGCTCCCCTTCATTTATTAGCGACCCACGACAGAAGCGTCGCCTCAATCACACACGTGGAAGTCTAATTTGCTGCCGAAACGCGAAGCGTCGCAGCAACCGGAGCGAAGCGGAGGTTGTGGTCGCTCAGCTCGAACGTAGTGAGAGTTGTGCGAGCGATGCGCAGCCAAGAAAAAGAGACGCGCAGCAAAGAAAGAGAACCGCTAGAACATCTTGTGGAACACGATCCAGCCGATCGCCGTGCACCCGAACGCCGCGAGCGCGACGAACGTGAAGATGAGCGCCGTGGTCACCAGGTTCCGCTCGGCCTCGGGCTCTCGGTACTCGGGCAGGTGCTGGGTCGAGTGCTGCGCGGGGGACTGCGAGCGCTGCGACGTCGTAGGCAGCCCCTGCGGGTGGCCTGACGAGGGGGGGCCGCCGAGGGGAGGCTGGCCCATGGCGCCGCGCGGGGCGCCGTACTGCGGCGAGAAGCCGCCCTGCGCCGGGCGCCCCTGCGTGCCGCCCGACTGGTAGTTCGAGGGGAGCCCGCCCGGGCCTTGCTGGACACGGATCGCATCCGCGAAGTCGCCGTCGACGATCTTGGGCCGCGTCTCATCGCTCGTGTCCACGTCCATCGGGCCGAACACGCTGGGGGGCCTGTCGAACGCGCTCACCGAGACGGGGGTGGTCACCGGGCCGCTCGACTGCGGCCGCTCCCCCGAGATGTCACCGTCACGCACCACGCGGCGCGTCGTGACGTCTCCGAACTCGAGGCCGAACATGTCGAGCGGGCAGGAGAACCCCTTCTCGATGATCGCGCGGGTGGCCACGCAGTACGTGTTGCCGTTGGCGACGAAGCTGTCGGCGTCGCCGCAGTCTCCGTTCGATTCGGCGGGCGTGCCGCACGCGGCGAGAAGGAAGAGGGGGGCGGCGATCAGTTTCTTGAGCGTGGTGTTCATGGTGAGGGGCTCCTCTGGAGTCATACGGGTGGATACAATGGGGTGGGCGAGTCGATGGGGGGTCATTCGTCTTTGCGCTGGAGGGCGCCCTTGATGGCGTCGAGCGGCGCCCAGCTCAGCGCGACCCCGAGGGGGAGCGCGTCGGGGTCGTCGCGTGCGTCCTCGTCGAGCGCCGCGAGCGCCGGCCAGATCTGCTCCTCGTAGAGCGCGCGTAGCTTCGGGAGGTCTCGCGATCGGACGCGAAGCTGGAGCGAGCGCGCGAAGGCGGACCCGCTGTCGGGGCCGAAGAAGCGGGAGTAGACCGCGTCGGTGACCGTGGCGAGCATGGAGTTGAGCGCGTCGACGCGCGCCATCATGTCTCGCCTGACGAGGCGCTGCGCCGATTCGATGATGGCGTAGGTCGGCGTGCGGCCCTCGGTGAGCTCGACCTTCCCGTCGCGCTCGAGCTGGTCGATGGCGCCGTCGATGAGCTCTTCGTCCAGGTTCGACAGGTACTGCTTGATGCGCTTGCGGCTCAGCGGCTCGGCCCAGAGCGCGAACAGGATCCGCGAGGGGAGCTCGTGCTCCTGCTCGGGGACGAAGAAGTTCTCGCGCAACCTCGAGGAGAGCATCGAGACCTTGCGGACCGAGACGTTGAGTCGCTCGGCGGCCTCCTTGAGCCTGACGCCGTCGTCGACGAGGTCCTTGAGGTGCGCGAGCTCGAGCCACTCGCCGGCCTCCTTGAGCTGCACGCCGAAGAGGCGGCCCAGGCGCACCGCCGGGACGAGGGCGGCGTAGACCACGCGGCGCTCGAGCTCCTCGCTGGCGTCCTGCGCCGAGGTGTCCTGCTCGGTCTGTGTGTCGGTGTGGGGCATGGTGTGTTCGCGGTCATGAACGCGCAGTTCGTTGCGTGTTTCGTTGTCGTTGGGTGGAATGTAGATAAGATGACCGAACAAAACAAGATATTTTTTGCGTGTTGTGTCCTGTTTCGTGTCCGCTGCGTCGAGTCCAGGATGACGCGAAACGAAGGAGGGCCAGCTCGTACGAGCTGGCCCTCCTTCGTTTCGTTCGTGTGATACGCTCGGGCATTCGACACGTGAGCCGAGTCGTCTTCGGCGTAGTGCGTGGGAAGCGCAACGCGTCCTCGCCTTCCGTGCGCATGGAGACCTCATGAGCCGCCTCCCCCGGTACGTCACGCTGATCGCGCTCTGTCTGATGAGCTGTAAGCCCGTCATGATTTCCAGAGCCGCGGCATTCGAAGCGGATCGGATGCTCCGGCACATGGCCGACGGAGCGCGTCACTACTTCGACGACTCCACGCATCCGTTTGGCGGCGACTCAGGGCCGCCCTGGTACCGAGGTGGGGAGCCCGTACCGGACGAGGAAAGGGTCTTCCCTGGAGGCGCGTCCTACCGCTTCGAGACGAGGGCTGCTCCACCAGTCAAGGCCCAGCCGTACACCTGGGCGGGGCCTCGGAACGAGCTCGAGCGCGCAGTGCTCGAGGCGCTCGGTGAGCCCTTGAAGGGGGACACGTTGCACTGGCAATACGTCTATGCGACTGGCCCTGGGACCGGCGCGGACGCCGAGCTGACGATCCGCGCGGTAGGTGACTTCGGGCAGCCGGACAACGACCACACGCTGGAGGTTCGAATCTCATACGACCCTTCGAACCATGAGACGGTCCAGTCCCCGATCCTGCTCGCGCACGAACTCGAATGAGCGCGATGCGTGGTCGCCTCTTTCGCGGTCTCGGCGGTCACGCCTTCTGGCGGTCCACCCAGCCCTCGATGTTCTTCTGGCGACCGCGCGCCACGGCGAGCGCGCCGCTGGGGACGGAGTCCGTCACGGTCGAGCCGGCGGCGACGTAGGCGCCGTCGGCGACGGTCACCGGCGCTACGAGCGCGGTGTTCGAGCCGATGAACGCGCCCGCGCCGATCTCGGTCCTGTGCTTGGACTCGCCGTCGTAGTTGCACGTGATCGTGCCCGCGCCGATGTTGGCGCCCGGTCCCACGTGCGCGTCGCCGAGGTAGGTCAGGTGGCCGGCCTTGGCGCCGTCGTCGAGCCTCGATTTCTTGACCTCGACGAAGTTGCCGACCTTGCAGTCGGCGCCGATCGAGGCGCCAGGCCTGAGGTGCGCCATCGGGCCGATGGCGGTGCGCGCGCCGACCTCGGCCTGGTTGAGGTAGCTGTTCGCCTTGATGTGGGCGGCGTGTCCGATGGACGAGTCCTGGATCCAGCAGCCGGGCTCGACGATCGCGTCGTCGGCGATCGTCGTGCGGCCGCGCAGCGTCACGCCGGGGTACAGGGTCACGTCCTGCCCGAGGGTCACGTCGGGCTCGATGAGCACCTGCGCCGGGTCGATCATGGTCACGCCCGAGGCCATCCAGGCGTGGTTGGTGCGCGCGCGCGCCGTCGCCGTCGCCGCGGCCAGGTCCACGCGCGTGTTCACGCCCTGGATCTCGCCGTGGTCCTCGATGATCCAGCCGAGGGCCCCCCCCGATTGCGCCGCGCGGGCGACGAGGTCGGTCAGGTAGTACTCGCCTTGCGCGTTCTGCGCGGCCTGGCCCATGAGGACCTCGAGCTCGGCGAGCATGAAGTCGGTGCGCATGAGGTAGATGCCGGCGTTGATCTCGCGGATCTCGAGCTGCGCCTCGTTGGCGTCCTTGTGCTCGACGATCCCGGCGATCGCGCCTGCCGCGTCCCGTAGCATGCGACCGTAGCCGGTCGGGTCGTCCACGACCGCGGTCATGACGGCCAGCGGCACGTCGGCGGTGAGCGCGTCCCGGACGAACGTTGTCATCGACTCCGCGGTGAGGTTGGGCACGTCGCCGTAGAGCACGAGCGTGTGGCTCGCGCCGCCGCGAAGCGCGTCCGCGGCGACCCACACGGCGTGGCCGGTGCCGAGCTGCTCTCGTTGCTCGGCGACGGCGTACCCGCCCTCGGGTTCGCTCGCGCTCAGCCAAGCCTCGACGCGCTCGATCCCGTGCCCGAGCACGGCGACGACTTTGGTCGCGCCCGCGCGCCGCGCCGCGCGCGTCACGTGGCTGATCATGGGCAGCCCGAGGACCTCGTGGAGGACCTTGGGGAGCTCCGAGCGCATCCTCGTGCCCTTGCCCGCCGCGAGCACGATCGCCTGAAAGTCACCGCCTGCTTCACTCATCGTCTCACTCCTCCTGTGCCGCGTTCGCCACGACCTGCTTGGCCTCGTCGAGCAGCGTCTCCTTGGCGACGAGCGGCTTGGTCGAGTCCGCCGACGAGAGCTGCAGCGCGATCTCGGCCGCGAGCCTGGGGTTCGTGATCGCGGGGACGCCGGTGCGCTCCTCGAACTCACGCACGAGGTTGTCGAACTCGAGGGCGGCCTGCTCGGTCACCGTGTTCTTCTTGCGGTACGGCATGAAGCTCGACTTGAAGCCGTTGATCATGAGCTTGCGGAGGTCGCCGATGTTGAGGTCGTAGGCCTCGACGGCGGTCCAGTACTCGTCGGTCATCGTCGTGTCTGTGATCAACCGGTTGTCCGTGTTGATCGTGCAGCGCAACCCGTAGGACATGTAGAAGGGCAGCGGGTGGGACTCGATCGAGTCGCACGCGCGCGTCTGGACGTTCGACTTCAGGCAGATCTCGACCGGGATCCTGTGGTCGTTGAAGTAGTTGAGCAGGTCGCCGTTCTCTCGCAGCCGCGTGCCATGGCCGATACGGTGCGCCCCGCACACGTGCACGGCCTGGTGGATCGACTCGGGGCCGTACGCCTCGCCTGCGTGGATCGTCAGGTTGACGTTGTTCTTTCGGATCAGGTCGAACGAGGTCTTGAAGTCGGCCGCCGGGTTGTCGTACTCCGCGCCGGCGAGGTCGAACGCGACCACGCCCTTGTGCTTGAACGCCACGCACAGCTCGGCGAGCCTGAGCGATGCCACCGGGTCCATGTGCCTGATGCCGCACAGGATCTGGCCGCTCATGATCCCGAAGCGGCGCTTGGCCTCGCGCAGCCCCTCGGCCACCGCCTCCACGATCAGCGGCTGGCTCAGCCCCTGCTCCATGTGCAGGGTCGGGGAGTAGCGGACCTCGATGTACTTCTGGTTCTCCTTGGCCGCGTCCTCGGCGAGCTCGAACGCCGCGCGGTAGAGCGACTCCTCGGTCTGGAGCACACTGAGCGTGATGTCGAAGCCCTTGAGGTAGGCCGCCAGAGAATCATGCACGGCGCCGACCTTGATGACGTCGGCGAGCTCGTCGGCATTCGTCGGGTTCCCTTGCAACTCGACGCCCTGCTCCTCGGCCAGGTCGAGGATCGTCTGAAGCCGGAGGCTGCCGTCCAAGTGGACGTGCAGGTCCGTCTTGGGCATGCGATGTACGAACTCACGGGTGATTTTCATTTGGATACTCCTGTCCGCTTGGCCGCCGGCGCTCAAAAAGTAGAGACGTCGGAGAACGCTTGCGTGTCCCACCCCGTATGTGTACGGGACGCTGGCCGAGCAATATAGGAACGCACGTGTGGACACGCAAGCCCACGTCGTGGGCGCGCTCGGGCGCGGCGAGGGTCAGGCCGGGTGAGGACGGCGCCCGATCACTTCACGTAGTCGATGGTGTAGCTGCCCTTGCCCTTGACCTGTACGGAGACCCCCTGGATCGTCATCTGCAGCGTGAACGTGCAGGGGAACGAGTAGCGGAAGGGGTTCGAGACCGCCCCCGCGACCGCCTTGGCCGCGGGTCCGTAGTTCGCCAGCAGGTCCGTCTTCTTGACCCGCTTCCCCTTCATGATCAGCTTGATCGAGTCCTTGGCGTTCGTGCCGTCGATCTGCACCGCGTAGGGCAACCTGTAGCCGTTGGTCTCGTCCTCTCGGATCGAGCCGTACTTCAAGTTCGCCCCCGCGTCCGCGAACACGAGCTGGTCCTTGTAGCCCACGAGTATCCACGTCAGCGACTCGCCTCCGTGCTCCTCGCCGAGCTTGATCTCGCGCCAGACCAGCGTCACGTCGCCCTCGTAGGCTCGGAAGTACGAGAACCTGTTCGCCAGGTCGAACGGCGCCACGTTCGTCGCCGTGTGGTCGGCGTACGTGCGCGCCGTCGACTTGATCTCGTGCCACTCCCCCTCGTGGAACATCTTCCCGGTCACCGTCGCCCTGGGCGCGAGCACGTGGAACTTGAAGAAGCCGCCGTCCTTGACGTCGATCTTGCCCCGGCCGGGCATCCAGGTGGGGACGTTGTTCTGGAACTTGAGCATCAGCTTCGTGTCGCCGTCGACGTGCTCGATCTCGAACGCGTTCGGCCCGAGCGACTTCAGCGTCGTCCCGGCGATCGACAGGTCGAGCGAGTCCTCGCTCGTGGTCCACTTGTCCCTGTCGACCTTCTTCGAGAACTCGTACTTCGGCTTGTTCGGCCGCTCTACCTTGATCCTCGTCGCGCCGTGTCCGTCACCCCAGCCCAGGTTCGACAGCGTCATGTCGATGTCGATGTGACCGCCCGTGTCCGGCGTGATCTTGAACGTGTAGCGCTCGGTGTAGGCCTCCTCCGTGCTGAGCTGCGGCACGAAGTCCTTCGGGCTCACCTGGGGCGCCTGCCCGTCGGTCCACCCCTTCATCACTACCGGCGCCGCCTCGGCCGCCTCGGCCTCCGCGGGGGCGTCCTGCGCCCACGCGTTCGAGCACACGAAGACCGCTCCGGCGATCAGGGCCACTGTGGTGATGCTCTTCATGTGTCGTGCTCTCGGGTTCGAGCGCTCGCGCGCTTCTGTTCGTTCTCTTCTACATTCGTTCGGGACGCATCCGGTGTCGCCTTTATTCAGCTCGACGCCTCGTCCTCTCCTCGCGCGTCGGCGGGGAGCGCCCAGCGTATGCCCAGCCGCTCGGCCAACGTGAGCAGCGCCGGCAGCGCCAGCACCGTCGCCACCAGCGTCGACGGGATCGCGATGAGCGCGATCTGTCCGAGCGAGGTCAGCCCGTCGTAGTTCGTGATCGCGAGCCCCCCGAAGCCGACCATCGACGTCGCCGACGTCATGCACACCGCCGCGCCCACGTGCCTCAACGTCCCGGAGAGCGCCTCTTTGCCGCCCTCCATGTACCTCACGTAGAAGTGCACGCCGTCGTCGATCCCGATGCCTATGAGCGCCGGGATGATCACCACGTTGAAGAAGTTGAGCTTGATGTCGAAGGCCACCAGGCCGCCCGCGGTCCACACCGCCCCCAGCACCAGCGGCACCGCCGCCAAGAGCGCGCGCCCCGGATGACGCAGCGCCAACACCAGGATCACGAACACCAGCAGCATCGCCATCGCGATCATCCTGGGGCCGTCACGCTGGATCGAGTCCAGCAGCGAGATGTAGATGAACGCCTGCGAGCCGATCCTGAAGTCCTCGCGCTCGTCGGCCCCCGACAGCTCGCGGACCTCCTTCATGAACGCCCTCGTGTCCGGCCCGTTCAGGCTGTCCACCGCGGACGTGATGTAGATGCTGCGATCGAACGCGAACTCCTGACCCTCGTACGGCGTCGAGGCGCCGGGCCCCGCCTCTCTGAACAGCCGCTTCGTCCAGGGTGGCAGGTCCGTGACCTCGAAGGGCGCCACGTCGAGCTGCTTCTTTAGCCCCTCGACCCGCTCCCGCTCGTCCTCCTTGAGGTACTTCAGCGGCGCGTCCTCCACGACCTCGCGCAGCTCCTCGATCTTCTCGGCGCGCGCGCGCTGCTCCTCCATCGACCCCGGCATGAACCCCCATATCGAGGTCGCCGAGCGGATCGGTGAGGCGGGCCTGTCCTTGAGCGCTTCGGACATGTTCGCGTACACCTCGGCCGCTCGCGACGGGTCGTCGAACAACAGGATCGTGGGCATCGACGACTGCCTGTCCTGGAGCGCGCTCCGGTACTTGTTCCCTATCGACTTCTGCTCGCGGGTCGGCACGTAGCTCTCGGGGTCGATCCCCTCGCGCACCTCGATCGCCTGCGCGCGTACCGACAGCGCGAGATCACGCGCCACGCTCGCGTAGCGCCGCGTCTCCAGGTCCTTCCCTACCTTGCTCTCCTTCTCCCAGGGCGCGCTCCACTGGCCGATCTTGCGGAAGTTCTCCTCGAACTCGAGCCCGCGCGCCGTCCAGCCCGCCCACGCCGTGACGGCGACCACCGCCAGCGTCGCCACCGGCGCCCCCGCGCGCTTGACGCGCGCGAGCCGCGCGTTCGTCAGCAGTCGCGACGTCCACGTCTCCTCGACCGCCCTCGGCTCGACCGGCCTCCAGCGCTGGAACAGCAGCACGAGCGCCGGCATCGTCACCATCGTCGACGTCAACGTCAGCAACACCCCCGCGCTCGCCACCACGCCGAACTGGCTCATCCCCTTGAACTGCGCGAACGCCAGGACCACGAAGGTCGCGAACGTCGTCAGCGCGCCCACGCCGGTCGCCAGCCCCGTCCCCCTCGCGCACGCCGCCATCGCGTCCACCGGCTCGGCGCCGTGCGCCCTGTGGTCGTCGTAGCCCGAGAGCACGTGGATGCCGAAGTCGATCCCCAGACCCAACAGGATCGCGAAGATGAACGCCGTGATCACCGTCAGCTCGCCGTAGTACGCGAACGCCAGACCGAGCGTCCAGATCACGCTCATGATCAACGGCCCCAGCACCACCACCACCGCGCGCGCCCTCCGGAAGTAGAGCGCCAGCAGGAAGAACACGCCAAGCATCGTCACCGCAGCCGACATCAGGATGTCGTCCACGATCGACTTGTATTGCTCCTGCCGCTTGGTCAGCCCGCCGCCGAACTCCACCTTCATGTCGGCGTGGAACGTCACCGGGTCGAGTTCGTCGGCCAGGCCACGCACGCGCTCTATCAGCGCGTTCGTCGCCGCCAGATCCGTCGACGACTCCACGAACCTCACCAGCACCACCAGCGCGAACCCGTCGTCGCTCGTCAGGTACTCCTTGTACCCCTCGTGCTCGAGCTCTCTGCTGTACTTGCTCTGCAGCCGGTCCAGCTCCAGCGCGTCCCCTCCGCTCGCCTTCTTCTTCTTGGAGCCGCCCAGCGACACGAACAGAGGGTTCGCCTCCTTCTTGCGCTGCCTGATCGTCGCCTTCGTCCGCTTCGTCAGCGCCTCGATGTCCCCGGCGTCCATGTAGAGGAGCTGCCGCTTCTTGAAGAAGGCTTTGTCGTTGTGGTAGTGCGCCAACGCGACGCCATCGACCGCGAGCAACCTCTCACTGTACGCGCGCGCGAACTCCAGGTTCGCGTCCTCGTCGGGCGAATCGATCACCACGAAGAGCGAGGATCCCCCACCTATGCGACGGTTGACCTCATCCATCGCCTGCGCCGCGGGCGCCTCGCTCGGCAGCAGCGCCTTGAAGTCCGAGTTGATGTTCCAGCGCGCGCCGATCACCGTCGCCGCCACCACGGTCAACGCCAACGACAGCGCCACGATCAGGCCTGGCCTGGGCGCCACGACCCGCCTGACGAGTCCCTCGAGAATGTCTTGTACAACGCGATGCACAGCCCGTCCGGGTCTGGGCCACGGGAGCCTCGGCTCCCCTCAACGAGCGCGCCTGGAGGCGTGATGTCACACCGCTCGAGCACGCACGCGCGCGTCATGATCGACGCCCGCTACATTCGAACCCACACCAGCGGCATCGGCCGCTACACCGAGCACCTCGTGCGCGAGCTGCTCGCGCTCGACGATTCGCTCGAACTCGAGCTCGTCACACACCCCGAACGGCCGGAGCCTTTCGCGCACCCGCGTGTTCGGTCTGTGACGTTCCCCGCGCCCGCGAATTCACTCCGCACGCGGTTCGCGCTCGCGCGTCGGGTCGACATGTCTCGTGTCGACCTGTTCCACTCCCCGTTTAACATCCTGCCCGGCGCGCTGCCAGTTCCGGCCGTCTTCACCCTCCACGACATCATGTGGCTGATCGACCCCGCCTACTGCACCGACAGCCTCGCGCGCCGCGCCGTCACCGGCACCTTCTACCGCTCCCTCATCCCCCGCTCCGTCGCCCAGGCCGAGCACGTCATGACCGTCTCGCACCACTCCCGCGAGGCCATCGAGGACCGCTTCCCCTCCAAGCGCGGCCGCGTCCACGTCACCTACAACGGCCTCGACCCCTTCTTCCACGTCCTCCCCGAGCACGACGCCTGGGCCACCATCAGCCACATCGTCCAGCCCCGCTCGCGCTTCGTCCTCGTCGTCGGCCAGGGCTCCCCCTACAAGAACCACGCGGGCGCCCTCGGCGGCTTCCTCGAGGCGTTCGCCGACGACCCCGACGTCCTCTTCGTCATGGTCCGCCGCTTCCAGCGCGGCCCCGCCCACGAGCTCGGCTCGCTCATGCGCGACCCCCGCATCGCCTCCCGCATCATCACCCTCGAGTACGTCACCGGCGAGGAGCTCCGCGCGCTCTACAACTGCGCGGCGGCGTTCTGCTTCCCGTCCTTCTACGAGGGCTTCGGCCTCCCTCCCCTCGAGGCCATGGCCTGCGGCACCCCCGTCGTCACCTCCGATGTCGGCGCGCCCTCCGAGGTCTGCGGCGAGGCCGCCGAGCGCGTCGACCCCCACGACCGCCACGCCATCGGCCAGGCCCTTCGCCGCGTCCTCTACGACGACGACCACGCCGCCGACCTTCGCGCCCGCGGCCTCGCCCACGCCGCCACCTTCACCTGGCGCCGCGCCGCCGCCGCCGCGCTCTCGACCTACCGCCTCGCCCTCGGCATGGAGCCCCTCGACCTGGGCGACGGAGGCTCCTCGTGAGACGCCGGATCTACATCGACGCCCGCAACATCACCTCCTCGCCCGCCGGCGTCGGGCGCTACGCCCAGTCGCTCATCCCCCCGCTCGTCGACCTCTCCCCCGAGGACCGCTTCGTCGTCATCCGACACGCCTCGAACCGCGAGCCGATCCTCCCCGCGCCCCACCCGAACCTCCACGAGGTCTTCGTCGACCACCACATCGGCAAGCCCGCCGACTTCGCCCTCGGCGCCCCCTGGCTCCACGGCGTCTTCCGCGACCACGGCCACGCCGACCTCTACCACAACCTCTTCCACGTCTCGCCGCTCGGCCTGGGGCGCCTGGGCGCCTACGCCCCCCGCACCGTCCTCACCCTCCACGACCTCATCTGGATCGACCACCCGCTCGCCTCTCAGGGCTCCGCCCTCAAGGCCGCCGCGATGTGGGCCTACGCCCGCGCCTCGATCCCCGCCTCGCTCGCGCGCGCCGACCACGTCATTTGCATCTCCGAGTCCACCCGGCGGCGCGCCTCGCGCTGGCTGAGAGACGGCCACCACACCCTCGTCCCCCACGGCGTCGAGCGCCGCTTCTTCGAAGACCTGTCTCTTATACACATCTCCGAGCCCACGAGACAGGCAGAAATCTCG
>CAJXPN010000046.1 GCA_913058025.1 uncultured Myxococcales bacterium
CTGGGGGACCGTACCGCAGTTCCACCCCCAGTCCTCTTCAAACCCGCGAACCCAAAAGCCACACGCAAAGAGAGGCGGGCTCCCCTTCAGGGGAGCCCGCCTCTCTCGTGTTCGGGTCGACCGAAGCGTCCGGTCAGTTCGCGCGGGCGAGGCGGCCGGGGCGGGCGTCGGTGATCTCGTCGTTGTCGATGACGACCTGGCCGCTGACGATGGTCGCGGTGTAGCCGCGGGCGCGCTGGATGAGGCGGGCGCCGCCGGCGGGGAGGTCGTGGACGATGTAGGGGTCGTCGAGTGAGAGGGTGTCGTAGTCGATGACGTTGACGTCGGCCTTCTTGCCGACCTCGAGGGTGCCTCGATCACTGAATCCGATGAACTCGGCGGTGTCGTGGGTCATCATCTGGACGACGCGCTCGAGGGGGAGCTTGGGGCCGCGCGAGCGGTCACGGGTCCAGTGGGTGAGCATGTAGGTGGGGAAGCTGGCGTCGCAGACGGTGCCGACGTGGGCGCCGCCGTCGGAGAGGCCGGGGAGGGCGAGCGGGTGGGTGAGCATGGTGTGGACGTTGTCCAGGTTCTGCTCGAGGTAGTTGTAGATGGGGAAGTAGAGGAGCTCCTCGCCGTCCTTCTCGAGCATGGCGTCGTAGACGGCCTCGAGGACGGGGATGCCCTGATCCAGCGCCTTGGCGTAGAGCGACTTGGTGTAGTCGGGCTCGTAGTCGAAGTCGCCGCCGAACTGATAGAGGCGGCCGGCGACGAAGTCGAGGTTCTGGAGGAAGACGTCAGCGAGCGCGGGGAGCGCGGAGCCGTCACCAGAGACGTTGTCGGACGTCTCGGAGAGGAGCTGGGTCTTGAACTCGGGGTCACGCATCCTGGCGACGCGGTCCTCGAGCGAGAGCTCCGAGATGGTCTTGTAGGTGGGGAAGCCCATGAACGGGTGGAAGGTAGCCTGGAGGCCGAGGAGGACTCCGATGCCGCGGGCGGCGACCTGGACGCGCAGGTTCAGGCCCTCCTCGTTGGCCTTCTCGGTGCGCTTGAGGATGTTCTTCCACTGCTCGGTGTCGGCGTCGCGCTGGAGGAGCGAGATGGACATGGGGGCGTTGCCCGAGGACTCGACCATCTTGGTGAAGATGTCGAACTCCTCGTCGAAGCGGGCGCGGTCGGTGTTCATGTCGAAGTCGGAGACGCCCTGGAGGACGCCGTGGTCGGCGTCCTTGAAGGCCTCGGAGATGCCGCAGAGCTCGCGGACCGTGGCCTCGGAGGCGGGCGTCATCTTGCCGTCCGAGGAGAGGTGGTTGTCGGTGCGGCCAGTCGAGAAGCCGACGGCGCCGGCGGCGAGCGCCTCGCGCACGATCTCACGCATCTGCGCGATCTCCTCGTCGGTGGCCTCCTCCTCGGCGATGGCGCGGTCGCCCATGACGTAGACGCGGACGGCGTCGTGGGTGGCCTGGACGGCGAAGTCGATGGTGTGGGGCTTGGCGTCGAGCGCCTCCATGTACTCCGGGATCGACTCCCACTCCCAGGTGATGCCCTCGGCCAGCGCGGCGCCGGGGATGTCCTCGACGCCCTCCATCAGGGCGATGAGGCGCTCGCGGTCCTGCTCGCGTACGGGGGCGAAGCCCACGCCGCACGAGCCCATCACCGCGGTGGTGACGCCGTGGTAGCAGGAGGGCGAGAGCTCCTCGTCCCAGGAGACCTGGCCGTCGTAGTGGGTGTGGATGTCGACGAAGCCGGGGGTCACGAGCTTGCCGGCGGCGTCGATGACGCGGTCTGCGTCCTCGGAGACCTTGCCGATCGCGGCGATCTTGCCGTCCTTGATCGCCACGTCCGCCTCACGCGCCGGGGCGCCGGTTCCGTCGATGACTCGTCCGTTGATGATCTTGATGTCGTAGGTCGCCATCTCGCTCCTCCTCGTATCGGCGGCGTCTGGGCCGCCCATGAAATCTGGGTCGTAGGTCACGTCACGCGCGAAATGTAACCGATCGGTCAAACCAGCACAACCCCGCGTTTCAGCTATCGAAATCTCGCGCCACACCTTCGCGCACACCGAACATCGCGGTCAACTCGGACTCGCGGTCTCCGCGAACCACCAGCACGAGCGCGTCCCCTGGGCGCACGCGCTCGTCGGGGCCGGGGAGCTTGCGCAGCGCGCGCTCGCCGCTGGGCTCGTCGCGGGCGACGCCGAGCAGCGCGCAGCCGAAGCGCTCGCGAAGCGTCCAGAAGACGTCGTCGTAGGGCTGATCGACGAACTCGTGCTCCTCACGCACGCGGTACTGTTGCATCTCGCAGTCGTCGCGGTCGGACGTGGCGCTCAGGATCTCGGAGGTGAAGCGGCCCACGTCCTCCTCGTGGACGTAGCTGGCGACGACGCGGGACGCGATGCTGTGTGGTGAGACGGCGTAGGTGACGCCGGCGACGTAGAAGGTGTCGCGTAGCTCCTCGTTGGAGAGGACGACGTCGACCTCGGCGTCGGGGAACAGCGCGCGGATGCTGAGCACGGCGATGAGGGATTCGTGGTCGGAGGGGAGGTTCACGAAGACCTTACGGCAGCGGTCGATCCCCAGCGGCGCGAAGGTCTTGAGGTCGGAGTAGCGGCCGACCGCGGTGAGCACGACGTCGTCACCGAAGAGCTCGCGCACGTCGACGGCGTGCTCCTGGCGCTCGAGCGCCAGCGCCACGACGTTCTGCGAAGCGAGCAGCTGCTCGACGATCTGGAGCGTGAAGGCGTCCCACCCGATCAGGACGACGTGGTCTTCGAGCATCGCGCCCTCGAGGTCACTCATCGCCCGACCCCCTGTGAGACGCCGAAGAGGTCTCGCTCGAGCGCGCTCTGGCTCGACTCGCGGGCGACCACGAGCAGGTGGTCGGCGGCGCGCACGATCGCGTCGTCGTCGGGCAAGCCGACGAGCTCACGCGGGCGGCCTCCGACCGAGGCGCGCGCGATCGCCACGGCCACGACGCGGTGGCGCGCGTAGAGCTCGCGGTGTGCCTCGGCGAAGGTCGCGCCGTCGAAGGGGTGGCCCTGCGTGACCTCGTACTGCTGCATGTCGCAGCCGTCCTCACCGTCCTCGCCCTCGTCGGCGGTGATCATGTCGCGCGCGAAGCGAGCGACGTCGGGCTCGAACACGAGGCTCGCGACGAGCGCGGCGGTGACCTCGCCCGTGGAGATGACGTGGTCGGCGCCGGCGCCGCGGAACGCGTCGACGAGCTCGCGGTTGGCCACGGAGGCGACGACCGGGAGCTCAGGGTGCGCGCGCTTGAGGCGGAGCAACGTGACGAGCGAGCCGGTGTCCTCGTCGAGCGCGAGCAGCACGCGCGAAGCGAGCGGCAAGCGCGCGTGGGCCATCGCCTCCTCGTCGTCGTAGCGGGCATAGAGTGGGAAGACGCGCTGGCCGAAGACCTCCCGGATGAGGTCGACCTCGTCGCGCTGGGGCGTCACGACGACGACGCCCAGGTCGGCCTCGACGAGCTCCTCGATGACGCCGCGCGCCAGCGGGTTGTACCCGAGGACGACGACGTGGTTCTGGCCGGTGTAGCCGAAGTGCCCGAGCCGGCGTCGCTCGCGGCGAGAGGCGAGGGCGCCGCCGACCTGGCCGATGAGCACGCCCAGGATGCCGAGGCTGGCGAGCACGAAGAACGCGCCGATGGCCTTGCCGAGCGGTGTCTTTGGGGAGAGGTCGCCGTAGCCCACGGTGGTGACGGTGACGAGCGCGTACCAGACCGCGTCGCCGACGCCCACGATCTGTGGGTCGGCGCCGGTGGCTTCGACGTAGGGGAGGGCGATGATCAGCGCGATGAAGAGCGCCGCGAGGCCGAACCCACCCGCTTTACCGTACCGCTGCACGTGTTGGGGTCTCCGGGTGCATGATGGGGGACAAGAGGGGCATCTTCGCGGCGCGCGCGGAGGGCGTCAACCCGGCTCTCGTAGGTGTCGTGCCGGCGCGCGAAGGGAGGAGTCAGACCTCAGCGTCGGTGACGAGCTCGAGCTTGGGGGGTCTGGTCGCGAAGGCGCGCTCGGGGAGGTAGCGCACGAGCGGCGTGGGCAGGGTGAGCTTGACGCGCATGTGGTCGTGGAAGTGCTCCATGGAGAAGTCGACGTCGTCGGCCTCGAGCTCGGGGCAGGACCAGTCGAGGAGCAGGCCGTTGTCGACCATGAGCGCGAGGCAATCGCGCACGCGCTCGCGGATTCGGTAGGGGTTGGTGGTGTCGCCGGCCTTCTCGAGCCCGGCCCACTCATAGAGCATGTGGACCTTGGGGGAGAAGGTGCCGTCGCGGGTGACCTTGTCGTCGGCGTTGGTGGAGAGCATCGAGTTGTAGGCGCGCTGGACGATGGCCCAGTAGAGGTTGAAGGGCTCGGAGGAGCGGGTCTCGAGGTTGAAGGCGCGCTGGTCGATGAGCATGAACGAGGGGGACTGGCCCTGTGGGTTACGCAGGCGCCAGAGGTCGGGGTCGAGCCGCCAGACCTTGTAGGTGCCCGAGCGCAGCTCGCCGGCGTGGTCGGAGGCGACCTTGATGGTGCCCTTGAGCTTCTGGACGACGGGGCCGCGGAAGATCGCCTCGCCGCCGCCGGAGCGGATGCGCCGCTCGAGCTCGATCGACTCGAGCCACTCGCGCACGAACGCCACGCGCTTCTTGTGGTGCGTGTAGGAGCGGTTGAGGCCGATGAGGCTGGTGAGGCGGAGCGCGGTGTCGGAGTCCCAGAAGTCGCCGGGGCCGACGTTGGGGAGGCCGGCGGTGGAGTCGTGGGCGGCGGCGAGGAACATGCCGGCGACCACGCGCGGGATGTCCTGGAAGTGTGTGCGTCGCTCCTTGTCGCCCAGCTTCGCCAGGCCGCGCAGGCCCATGAGGAGGGCGTCGAGCTCGGAGGGCGCCTCGCCGCGCGCGGACTTCGGGAGCGGGATGCGGATGAACGTGTCGGGGACGTCGTTGCGCTTTAGGACGAGCTTGCGGTCGTAGGCGAGCAGGGAGAGCTGGCCGGTGTCGGAGTCCTGGTGGAACTTGATGCCGGAGTGGGAGGAGCGGTCCTGGGCGGCGAACATGCCCAGGTTGTTCGCCTCCTTGGGGAGGGTGGCCATCGGGTGGTGGGGGATGGCGACGGCGCGGTGCTCGATCTTGGAGATGATCGAGGAGATGAAGTTCGACTTGAGCATGCCCACGGCCTTCTGATCCAGCGAGAGCAGGTCGAAGTGCTCCGGGGTCACGAAGGAGCGGGGCGTGGTGTAGACGCGGATCAGCGCGGCGAGCCAGCGCAGCGGGTCCTCGGACCCGGAGGTCATGAGGTAGACCATGAGGTCGTTGCGGGTGTGGGCGCGCCAGCCCGACTGTGACATCAGGCGGAAGCCGGAGTGCTCGAGCTTGCGCTCGAGCTGCTCGCCGGAGTGCTTCGACTCGAGGTAGAGGCGCTCCTCGTGGACCTTTCGGAACTCCCCGCGAGACCACCAGGCCTGGTCGCGGTCGAACTGGTACTCGCTGGGTTCGCCGGCGTCGGCGCGCTCGATGAGGTTGGTCCAGCCGACGTAGGTCTCGGCGTTGGCGATGACGTGCTCGCTCGCGAGGTCGATCTTGCGCTGGTAGGGGTAACGCTTACGCGAGAGGGAGAGCGTCTTGAGGAGCTCGGTGCGGAGCTCGAAGTGGACCTCCGGGTTCAGGTACGAGTCGGTCCCGTGTAGCGCCATGCGCCGCACGAAGTGTTCGATGAACTCGGCCTCACCCTCGATGCGCCCGTGTCTCGGGAGCCCGGAGACCGCGTCGTAGCTCCAGGACGTATCGTCGAGGAGCTCCTGGGTACGGTTGGTGAGCTTGTCTATATCCACGCTGATCAAGGGCGCCTCCATGGCCCGGTCGTCCCGCAAAACCCTGTCCCCTCACGAGCTCGACGTCCTTCGTCGGCGTCAACTCCAAGATGCCACAACCTAACTCGCCCAGGGCGAGGCGAGCAAACGCCGTCGAGGCGAGGAGGGGGTCTCGTTAAATAAATATTTTAACGACGTGTGGTCTTCCCGTGTTCTTCGATTATCACGATGGGCGACCCCCCCGAAGGATGAGGGGGTCGTTCATCGTCTAGGCGGGTATAGTCTAAATAAAATATGCTATATTTTATAGTCTAAGCAAAATCTCGACGAATTTTAACGAGTGCTTATCTTAATGAAATCAACATGTTGAAACGATGGTCATACCAATTTCTGATCAACGAACTCTTCGTGTTCAAAGCGGGAACGTCAACGAACGTTACCCCTTCAGAGCGGGAACTCCCAACGAACCTTTCGTGTTCAAAGCGGGAACGTCAACGAACGTTACCCCTTCAAAGCGGGAATAACTTTTAACACCCCAGCCCCGATCAACGAACCTTTCGTGTTCGGGGCGGGAACGATCAACGAAAGTTGCGTGCTCAGAGCGGGTATGATCAACGAACCTTTCGTGTTCGGGGCGGGAACAATCAACGAACCTTTCGTGCTCGGGCGGGGAAAACGAGAGCGGCACCTGGTGCCAATCAACGAACGTGTCGTGCTCAAACGGGTGCCGATCAACGAACCCTCTGTGCTCAAAGCGGGAACGATCAACGAAAGTTACGTGCTCGACCGGGGAAAAGAAATTTGAACTTTTTTTTGGCCGACCCCCCAGAAGACCCGATCTCGCCGATAGTGATCGTTCGGGGATGAAAACCACCTCGTTTGGCCTGATCGGGTGCGATCGCTCTGAGATCGGTTTCATCCCCTGCGCGTGCGCGGGGTTTCCGCCGAGCACGGCGTGGGTCGCTGGGCTCCTCCTTCCAACGAAAGTTTCGTGTTCGCGCCCGGGCGCTCCGAGCGCCTCGACCTCGACCCCCGCTGGGCCGCACAACACCGTGCTTTTCGCCCTCCGATAGAAGAAGCCGATCAACGAACCTTTCGTGTTCAGGCGGGGTATGATCAACGAACCCTCTTGCTCCAGAGCGGGAAAAGCCGTGGGCGGAGCCCCCCGATCAACGAACCTTTCGGGTTCAGAGCGGGAACCGTCAACGAACGTTACCCACTCAAGCCGGGATTTCGCCTCGTTTCGGCGTCCTATCCACTCCGGATGTGGATATGTGGTGCCTCAAGTCGTTGAAAAACAAGAGATCAACGAAAGTTACGTGCTCAGAGCGGGAACGTGCAGGACAAGCCTAACGCCGACCCCTCCGATCAACGAAAGTTTCGTGTTCGCCTGTGGGCCTCCTGTAGCCGTCTCGTCGATTCATGGCTGTCACGTTCGTCGATCGAATGACGAGCGTAATGGGGTCCATGCAGCCCTGCACACCCGGCCTCTCAGGTGCTATGGTCCACCTCCTCGCGCGTGCGCGCGATCCTTATAGTAAGAACACACGACTTCGAGCCCCAGGAGGTCGCCCATGGCGCTCCAGATCACAGATGAGATGTTGGAGACCACCGTCCGCGAGCGCTTCGGGTTCCCGGGCTTTCGCCCAGGGCAGCGCGAGGCGATCTCGACCCTCGTGCAGACCGGCGGCCTCCTCTGCATTCAACCCACCGGCTACGGCAAGTCGCTGCTCTACCAGATCCCGTCGGTCCTGCTCGAGGGCATCACGCTCGTCGTCTCGCCGCTGCTCGCGCTCATGCGCGATCAAATCGGGCAGCTCGAGTCCCGCTTCGAGGTCCCCGCGGCCTCGATCAACTCCGATCAGTCCGACGAGGAGAACGCGCTCGCGCGCCGCCGCGCCTCCTCCGGCGAGCTCAAGATCCTGTTCGTGGCCCCCGAGCAGCTCGACCACGTCGAGCGCGCCGAGTTCCTCCTCGGGCTTCCCGTCTCACTGGTCGTCGTCGACGAGGCCCACTGCATCTCGACCTGGGGCCACGACTTCCGCCCAGCGTACCGTGAGATCGCCAGGCTCGTGCGCGCGATGCGCGAGCGGCGACCCGAGGCGCTCGTCCTGGGGCTCACGGCAACCGCCGACGAGCGCGCCGAGCGCGACATCGCCGCCCAGCTCGCACCCGACGCCGACTCCGCGCTCGCCGTCATGCGCCGATCGATGGACCGGCCCAACCTCGCGCTCTTCCGCGCCAAGGCCGACGGCATGGCCCAGAAGCTCGCCACGCTCGAACAGCTCATACCCTCGCTCGAGTCCCCCGGCCTCATCTACTGCGCCACCCGCGACAACACCGAGATCGTCGCGGAGTACCTGAGGGAGCGCGGCCTCAACGTCGTCGCCTACCACGCCGGCAAGGACCCCGAGCGCAAGCGCGAGCTCCAGGACGCGTTCCTCGCCGGGAAGTACGCCGCGATCTCGGCGACCAACGCGCTCGGCATGGGCATCGACAAGTCCGACCTGCGCTACGTCCTCCACTTCGACATCCCAGGCTCCATCACCGCGTACTACCAGGAGGTCGGCCGCGCGGGCCGTGACGGCGAGCCCGCGCGGGGCGTCCTCGTGTTCGACCGCGCCGACCGCCAGATCCAGGATCACTTCATCCACTCGGCCAAGCCCGCGCCCGAGGACTTCGTCATGCTGACGAACCTCGTGCGCCGGCGCTACGCCGACGGCAACCCCGCCCGCCTCACCGACCTCCGGCGCATGAGCGGCCTCCACCCCACGCGCGTGACGGTCGTCGTCGCCGAGCTCGTCGAGCAGGGGCTCGTCGTCAAGGAGAAGGCGAAGTCCGCGCAGGTCTACGTCCCGGGCCCCAACGAAGGCCCCGCCAACCTCGAGCGCTACGAGCGCCAGGAGAAGGTCCGCACGCGTGAGCTCGAGCGGATGATGTCGTACGGGCGAGGGGAGCCCGAGTGCCTGATGCAGGCGCTGCGCGTGGCGCTTGGTGACGACCACGCCGAGCGCTGCGGCCGATGCGCCGGGTGCACGGACGCCGAGGTCGTGGAGGCGCCGTCGCCCGAGCAGGTGCGCGTCGCCAACGACTGGTTGATGGCTCGTCCCGTGGTCGTGCGCTCGTCGCATCGCCCGAAGATGGCCGAGGGGCTCGCCGTCTACGACGGCACGCTGCGCGTCGCCGAGTACATCCGCTTCATGCGCAAGCGCCGAGACCCGAGCGCCGGTCTCGACCCCGAGACCGCGCGGCGCCTCGTCATCGCCGCCCGACGCCTCGCCACCGAGCACGGCGTGGGCACGGTGCTCGCGTTGCCGTCGTCGACCTGGGCGCAGCGGGAAGAGGCCGCGCGAGTCGTCGCCGACGAGCTCGGCGCCGAGCTCCTGCTCGACCCCTTCATGTGGAAGCCTGGAGAGCGCCAGCGTCAGGGCGAGCTGCTCAACAACGACCAGCGCCGCGCCAACGTCAACGGCATGCTGATGTGCGCGCCCGGGGTCTCCCGGATCAAGGGGCCGGTCTTCCTGCTCGACGACTACACCGGCTCCGGCGCGACCTTCAAGGAGGCCACCCGCGCGCTGCAGAAGGGCGCCAAGGTCAGCGCCAAGATCGTCCCGCTCGCCGTCGCGCGCGTGCGCTGGAAGCTCGGCCAAGTGGGGATGGTCTGATGGCACATCCCACCGAGACGACCATGAAGGTTCAACATGAGTGATACGAACGCGCGAGTCACGGAGCTCCGCGAGCGGCTCGCCTCGGCGACCGACCTTGAGGTCTTCGCGCCCGCGATCACGTCTCTGAGGGAGATCTCCAGTGAGGACTCCGACCTCGGGGACGAGCTCTTCCAGGAGGTCCGCGAGGCGCTCGACCTGCTGCAGGCCGCGCACCCGATCCGAGCGCAGCGTGCGTCACACTGGACGTTCTCCAACCACACCGCGTTGGTCGACCCGTGCTCGGTCAAGCTCACTGGGGATCGCAAGTTCGATCCCGGCGAGTACGGCGACCTGGCGTCCGGGCTCGCCCGGACGCTGCGCGTCCGGAACTCGAGCCGTTGGGAGAAGAAGCTCACGGCGCGGTACGGCGATCTGCTCGCGGAGCTCGAGGCGCTCGAGGAGATCGAGGGCCTCGAGATCCTGGAGCAGTCGCTGGGGCCCGAGGGCGTCGCCGCGCTCGCGTCGAGCCCGCACCTGAAGAACCTGAGGGCGCTGTCGATCTCGGGCAGCAAGTCGGGCCTCGAGGGCGCCCGGGCGATCGCGTCGAACGCGGCGCTCGCGAACCTCGAGATCCTCGTCCTGAGCCAGGGTCGGCTCGGGGTCGACGGCGTGGAGGCGCTCGCGTCGAGCCCTCACCTGACGAACCTGCGCGTGCTCGTGCTCGAGGAGAACCAGCTCATGCCGTCCGCGGTCGAGGCGATCGCGGGGAGCGCGACCTTCTCCAACCTCACCCACCTCGTGCTCCACTCGAACAAGGCCATCGGCGCCGACGGCGTCAGGCACCTCGCCCATGCGAGGCACCTCGAGTCGCTGACGGACCTGCGCATGATGAGCGTGAACATGAGGACCACGGGCGCGAAGGTGCTCGCGGTGAGCCCGCTCCTGGAGCGACTCGAGGCCCTCGACGTGCGCGCCAACGGCGTGACGGACAAGGGCAAGGAGGTGTTGCGTCAGAGTCCTCACCTGTCCTCCGGGTGTGAACTCCAGGTGTGACGTTGGAGCTCAGGTGGTCGACGAGGCCATCTCCAGGACCCTTGTGAGCTCGGAGAAGTGCAGCGGCGCGATGTCGGCGTAGGCCATGAGCTGGTTGCCGACCTCGTAGAACTCGGGGTCGGTCGACCCGGGCCGTATGAGGATGGCCCCCAACGCGTAGGTGTTCGCGTCCTCCTTGTCGAAGGCGACCGTGACCTTGGGGTCGAGCTGGAGCTCGAACCGAGTCCGGCTCCATACCGACTCGTGGGGCTCGAGCTTGAGCGTGATGGGCATCTGTCGCGCGATCTTCTTCAACGCCTTCGCGCCCACGAGGCGCGACCTGGACTCGAAGGCCAGTATGAGCGCGAGGTCTTCGGGGTCGCTGGCGTCGTAGGTGGCGCGTCCGACCTGGTCGAAGGGTTGTGAGAGCTCGAACTCGAGCATGTGGTGGGTCCACGCGGCGAGCTCCTCGGCCGACATGTGGAGGGGGTGTGTGAGCAGAACCTCTGCGTGCTCATGGAAGAGGACCTCGTCCATGGCGGCGTCGATGAGCCCGCCGTCCTCGGTGGGGCGGACGTGGCGGGCCTCTCCGTCCGAGCCGATGAGCGTCCAGACGAGGCCGCGCGCCATCGGTCCGATGACAGGGTGGGTGAGGACGTGTTCGCGCCAGTGGGGTACGCGCCAGCGCGCCTGTGAGATGAGGTCGCGCTCGAGCCGCAGGCGCTGGGCCACGACCTCGTCACGAAGCGACTTCGATACAGCGCTCATGAGCGCGTGGGACGCGGTGGCGAGGTCGTGTTCGTCGGAAGTGGAGGGCTTGGGAGGTCGGGCCGAGGTCTTCCCCTTCGAGGACTCGATGAAGCGCAAGCCTTCGGGCGCGAGCTCCATGCGCACGGTCCGGGGTCCGTAGTCGAAGGACTGTCTCTTATACACATCAGACGC
>CAJXPN010000047.1 GCA_913058025.1 uncultured Myxococcales bacterium
CTACACAGAGTAGATCGTCGGCAGCGTCAGATGTGTATAAGAGACAGGCCGCGCTCCGCGTGGGCGACGCGCGGCCCGTCCTCGCGTCCTTCTCGGGGGTCATGGTCCTCGGCGCGCTCGCCGTGTGGATCACGCTCGACCCCCGGCGAATCACGCTCTCGGAGGTCCCGCCGGGCGCCGACCCCCCTCGCGGCGTCGACGCGGTCTACCCGCTCCTCTACGCCAAGGTCCTCTATGGCTTCGCGCTCGCCTTCGCCGCGAGCCACGTCGCCGAGCGGTTCCCCTCGTTCGGCATCGCCGGGCTCATGCTCGCGATGTCCGTGGTCTTCATCGTCGGCCAGGCGCTCGGGAGCGTCATCGCGCGCCGCGCGCCGCGCGCCTGGCTCATCGTCGCGCTCCCGTTGCTCGCTGCCGCCATCGTCGCGGCGTACGTCGTGACCGGCGCGTGGTGGATCTTCATGGCGCTCTCGCTCACGCACTCGGTGCTCATACTCGTCGCCTACGCGGGGGTCGCGGGCACGCCCAGCGGACCGCGCGCGTTCGCGCTCTTCAACTGCCTCTCCGACCCCGGCATGCTCGTCGGGTCCGCGCTCGCGGGGCTGGGGTTGGCCGGCGGATGGGGCGTCGCCGCGCTCGGGTTGGTGCCGCTGTGCATCGCGTTGGCTCGGCCCAGCCGCTACACCCGGACCGAGCAGCTCATCCCGTTCATCGGCCCCGTCGCCGCGCTCAAGATGGTCCTCAAGCAGCGCGACCCGAGCGTGATCCCCGTCGACGACGACACCGCGCACCTCGATGGCCTCGACCTCGAGCCATGGCGGCACACCGACGCGCCGCGTCAGGGAGAGCGCGCCGTCACGCTGCTCCTGGGCGGCGACCTCGCCACCACGCTCGAGCACACCCGCTGGGACGAACCCCTCGCCGACCTCATCCGCGGCCACGACCTCTCCGCCCTCAACCTCGAGGGCGCCGCGGGCGACGCCGACACCCCCCCCCGCCAGCGCTTCGTCTTCGAGCTCCCCGGGCCTCAGCTCGACGCGCTCGTCGGCACCTCGGACGTCCCGCTGTTCGACGCCGCGTCGGTCGTGAACAACCACGCGCTCGACCGCGGCGCCGCGAGCGTCGGTGAGACCGCCGGGCGCCTGAGCGCGCGCGGAGTCACGCCGATCGATTCCGTCCCTCGGGTCTTGGAGGTCGGGCCGCTGCGCGTCGGCGTCCTCGCGTGCACCTTCGGGGTCAACTTCCACCGGCGCACCCACGACCGCGTCGCGGTCGTCCCGTTGGTCGAGCTGCTCGCCCCCAGGGATACGATGAGCGAGCGCGCGGGCGCGCTGCTCGCGCGCGTGGAGGCGTTGAGTGAGCAGGTCGACCTGGTCATGCTCTCCTACCACTGGGGCTTCGAGTCCGAGTACGCCCCCTCGAAGCTCCAGAGCGACGCCTGGCGCGTCCTCCGCGCCGCCGGCGTCGGCATCCTCTACGGCCACCACAGCCACATCGTGCAGCCGTTCGCGGTGGGGGAGGGCGGCGCAGACCTCTGCCTGTACTCGTGCGGCAACCTCCGCATGGAGATGAACTTCCAGCGGGTCTACGCGCAGGGCGCGCTGTTCTCCATCGAGCTGCTCGTCGACGAGGAGGGCGCCTGGCGCGTGGGCGCGGTGACGCCGCGCTGGTTCGAGCATCAGGAGGGCGCGCTGCGCGCCCTCGACCCGGCGGACGCGCTCGCGCGCGCCCGATGGGCCTCGGCTCAACCTCCCGGCTGAGATCGCTCGGCGCGCAACGTGCGGACGTCGGCCACGAGCTGCGCGAGCGCCGTGTCGTTGAGCCCGTTGTAGATCCCGCGGATGCGCCGCCGGCCGTCCACCAGCACGAAGTTCTCCGTGTGCAGGAACTCGTCGTCCGAGCGCTTCTCTCCCATGTCCTCCTCGACGAAGTACTGCCGACGCCCCAGCTCGTAGATCGTCGAGCGCTCTCCGGTTGCGAGATGCCACTTCCCTGGCTTCACGCCCTGCGCTTCGCCGTACGCGGCGAGGACCTCGACCGTGTCCAGGTCCGGGGTCACCGTGTGTGATAGGAACACCACGTCGTCCTCGTCGGCGAGCTCTTGCTGGAGCTTGGCCATGTTGATGGTCATGTCCAGGCAGATGCCCGGGCACGTCGTGAAGAAGAAGTCCGCGACGTAGATCTTCCCGGCGAACGTCTCCTCCGTGATCGTCTCACCGAGCTGGTTCGTCAGCGTGAACGGCGGGATCGTGTGGACGGCGAGACCGTCGAGTTCGCCGGCCTCGATCCAACGCGGCGTGAACGACGCGTCCTCGTAGACAGGGAGCGTCTCCACGCGGCTCGTCGGCTTGGGCCTGGGCGCCTCGGGGGATGGCGTGGGCGCCTCCTTGGCGCAGCTCGACCCGAGGGACATCACCAGCGCGCACGCTGTCATCGTCTCAATTCTGAACAACTTCGTCCTCCAGTTGGTAGCACAGCGTCGAGCGCTTGAGCCCGAAGACTCGTCCGTCACGCGCCTCGTAGTTCACGTAGAGCTTCCCGTTGCGCCGCCACGCCTGCTGGAGGCCCTGCTCGCGGCCTCGGACGAGGTTGCGGTTCTTGAACGGGGCCCCTCCCGGGTACCAGGTCCGCTGCGTCCCATGCATCGCTCCGTGTACGTAGTGGGTCTCCGAGCGCAGCTCGCCCCCCTCCGACCAGAAGAGGACCACGCCGTGCAAGCGGTTGCGGTGGTGCGTCGCGCGTCGTCGGGGCGCCCCGCTCGGGTAGCTCTGCTCGGCGAGTCCTTGCTTCTTCCCGCCGTAGAAGCCGATGCGCTCGAACAGCGTCCCGTCCTGGTGGTGGGTCACGGCGTAGCCGCTGTAAGGCTCTCCGTCGAGGTGCCACTGGCCGAGCGCCGGGACGAGCTCGAGCGAGCGCTTGAGCACGTCCCGCTCGGGCACCACGAGCTCGATCGCCTCCGTCGCTGCCTTCACCTCCGCCGGAGGCGCTTGCGACTCCGCCGGTCCACGGAGACTCCACGCGATCGCTGCCACGCAGGAGAGGGCGCTCACGCCGATGATGAGGGTCCACTTGTTCACATCGCCTCTCGTTTGTCATCGGTCACGTGGCGTCCGTCATGGCGGCCGCGAGGTCGCTCCTCGCGGAGTATGAGAGGTACTCGCAACGCCCGTGCCACCGCCGCCGCGCCGCGCCGCGCCTCGCGCTGGACGCCCCAGGGGGAACGGCGTTCACACCTCCAGGTGTGAACGCCGTTCCCCCTGGGCACGCGTCCGCCCGGAATGACACCCGGGCGGGCTCGCGTTGGTCCGCGTGGCTCCCGTACACGACATGAGGTCTTGCCGTGCTCATCGCCCTGTTCGCGGGCCTGAGCCGGGTCGACCCGCTGGCGCTGCTCGGCAAGCTCGCCCAGCGCGCCACCGTCGAGGTGGGCTGGCTGCCGGGTTCATGCTCTGACCATTCGGTTCAGGTTGATGATGTCGTCGGTATTATTCGTTTTCACAATCGATGTGAGGGGCGCATCCTTGGTGCTCCAGCGCCGACCCAGGAGCCGTTCATGCTCGACCCGACACGCGAAGACACCGACGAACCTCACGAACCCGGGCCGGATGACGTGTCTGCGCCCGGTGAAGAGCCGAGCCCGACCTTGCTGCGGCGTTGGTGGGGTTGGGTGAAGCGGACGTGGCGTTACACGTTCCTCGGGATCCTGTGCATGTTGCTCACGATCCCCGTCGCGATCTTCGCCAGAGTCTTCCGCCTCATCACCCACGAGGCCGAGATCCGGGTGATCCGGGAGCTCCCGTTCTTCCCGATCTCCCTTTGGATCGAGGGGGTGCTGATCCATCCGTTCGAGCTTCAGGTCGCGTTGATCTTCTCGCTCGTCGTCTGGCTCGCGCTGACGGGCTCCTGGCGGAGGCAGCCGAGCGAGCCTCAGCGGGCGCCGTATCCGCTGCTCGTGACGCTCTCGCTCACGTTCGTCGGGTCCCTGGTGGCGGCCGTCGGCGCGGACACCAACTCGTGGGTCGACGTGCTGGGGCTGTTGCTCCTGTATCTGATGTTCGCGCTGCCGCTCATGGCGGCGGCGACGGCGCTCACGTTCGAGAAGGGGAGGGGAGCGTGGTCGGTCGCGATGAAGTGGGGCGTGATGTTGGCGCTGATGGTGTCGATCCACATGCTCAACGCACGTGAGACGCCGCACGTCGGCGCCACGCTCGCCGAGCGGGACGCCTGGGCGCGTGAGCACATGAGCCCGCACTACGATGAGGTCGCCAGTGATCTGGAGGGCTCGGCCATCGTGAAGATCCTCATGGGAGACGACGTGCGCGTCGCGCCCATCAACCCGTCCCACGGCCACCTCGAGCTCGAGCTGTCTCACTACGACACGCTCAGCGGCTGGCTGGTCATCGACGACGGCCGACGCGCCGCGAAGTGCGAGGTGGACTACGACTTCAACCGAGGTGGCGGCTGGGAGGCGTTCAACCACAGCGTCTGTACGCGCGATGGCGTGACGTTCTACATGAGGGCGCTCAACAAGGAGATCTTCGTCATCGAGTCGAAGACCGCGCACGGGATCGCTCAGATCGATGCGCTCTGGCCCGACGCCCTCGAGACGCTGCGCGCGAACCTGGACGTCGCGCTCGACGAGGCCGAGGTCTCCACGCCCAGGAAGCCAGAGCTGACGATGCTCGAGTACCACGACCAGTCGGAGCGGGTGTGGCTCAACGCCGAGGCCGAGGTACGCGACGACTCACGCCACGTCGTCTGCACCGGCGGGGTCTACCTCGACGAAGCGGGCGAGGTCTTCGTTCCCGAAGACGAGCCTGACTACGAGACCTTCTTCTGGTGCCGGGGCTACGTCGATCCCGCCGACTACGAACACGTCGACGAGTGATCGCGCCTGCGGTCGAGCGCCACGGTGGCCGCGCCAGGTGGCGTGGCGTACGCTGTCGGTACGCCACCACGACCTCGACGCGTTCACGGAGTGAACCCCATGCGCACGCTCACCCCTCGCCTCTCGACATGCGCCGCGTTCTTCGTGGTGTCTGCGCTGCTCGTCGCCGGGTGTGATCCCGAGGTCGCATCAGGCGAGGACGCTGGAGTCCCCCAGGTCGACGCCGCGGCGGATGCCGGGGCGGACACCTCCGTGGCGCCCGACGTGGGTACACCGATCGACGCCGCCGAGGACGCGTCGCCAGCCTGTGACCCCTGCGACTACGTCCCCGAGACGTCGTACGACTCGACGCGTGCGCTCATGGATCTCACCGTGACGAGCGCGGCAGGTGGGCGAGAGCTCCCCGTGTTGCTGAGGCTCCCGGAGGGCGCCTCGGGGCCCCTCCCTGTTGTGATCTGGGCGCACGGCGGCTCATGGGGAGCCACCAAGCACACCTCGCACGTCGCCTGGAGCGAGTCCTTCGCGCGCGCCGGGTACGCCGTCGTCCACTTCTCCATGGTCCGCCCGACACCCGAGCAGCTCCGCCAGATTTGCATGTACGTCGGCGTGGAAGAGGCATCGAGCTGTGAAGACCTCTCGGTCCTGGGAGGCATCAGCGAGGACGACGAGTCCGGCGACAACCCCTTCCAGTCCATCACGATCGCGCGCGCCGAGGACCCCAGGGCGATCATCGAGGCGCTCCCACGCGTCGCCGAGCGGGCCGCGCGAGGCGACGTCGAGCTCGACGTCTCCTCGGTGGCCGTCGCCGGCTGGTCGGGCGGATCCCAGTCGGTCCTCCAGCTCGCTGGCGCGGTCCGCCTCTACGCCGACGACCTCCCCCCGTACGCGAGCGAGAGCGCGGCGCCCTCGTCCTTCGTGGCGCTCTCACCGCAAGGACCTGGCTTCTCGAAGTTCTTCGAGGGCGCCGATGGCTCGTCGTGGGACGGCGTCCGCGGCCCCACCCTGGTCCTCACCGGGGCGGGTGACGTCAAGGACGCGAACACGCTCACCGGCCCCATCCGACGGCGCGCCTTCGAGCTCATGCCCGAGGGCGGCAAGCGCCTGTTCTACTCGACCGACGAGGGAGACGGCATCAAGCATGGCTCCTTCAACCTCGAGGGGTTAGGCGACGACGACCCTCGGATCGACGGCCTCGCGCGCGCGCTCCAGAGCTCCGCGATCGCGTTCGTCGACTGCCACACCAGGGGCCGCGCGCAGGCGTGCGCCTGGCTCGAGTCGGACGCCGCCGCGCGAATGGTCGGCGGGCTCGTCGAGCGTGAGACGAAGTAAATCAGGAGCGCCCACTGCGTCTGCAGTTATGGTTGTGGGTTGACTGGGCGACACGCGCCCGCTGGAGGAAGGCATGGTCCAACGCGCGCTGAGCGCCATCCTGAAGACGCTACGCATCGACCGCGGCGACGAACGCGTGCGTTGCCTGCGCTGCGGCGCGGACCTCGGCGATCCCGAGACCCGCCGCGGCGCCGGCCTCGAGCGTTTCACCAACCCGGACGGTTGCGTGTTCGAGCTGATACGCTTCGACGAACTCGAGCGCGTGACGTTGTGCGGTGGTTATTACAGTGAGGCGTCGTTCTATCCAGGCTACGCCTGGGCATCCTCCCAGTGTGGGTCGTGCGGATACTTCATCGGGTGGCACTTCCGGGGGGAGTCGGACGGCTTCTTCGGCGTCACGACCGACGCGGTCGACATCTACTGACGCTGCCCGTTCAGGGCTTCGGGACGTGCTGGTCGAACATGATGATGTTGCCGTCGGGGTCGCGCAGCACGAGGTGCGCGGGGCCGTCGCCATCATCCGCGCGCGTGTCGACCTCCAGGCCCGCGGCCTCGAGCCTCGCCTGCAGCGCCCGCACGTCCTCGAAGTCCTCGAGCGCCGACACGTCCTGGGCCCAGCCGGGGTTGAACGTCAGGATGTTGTCCTCGAACATACCTTGAAACAGACCGATCGTGGTGGTGTCGCTGCGCATGACGCACCACCCCTGGTCGGAGTAGTCGCCCGCGAGCTCGAAGCCCAGCGCCTCGTAGAACGCGACCGAGCGTTGGATGTCCTTGACGGCGAGAGAGACCGAGAACGCGCCGAGCTTCATTCGTTGATCCTGTGTCGGGTTGGGGTGTGTCAGGGGTCGAGTGTAGCGGCTGAACTTTCCGTTGGAAAGAGCGTGCGTTCAGGTTACCGGGTCAGCGTCGAGCAGCGTCCAGGGTCTCTCGATGAGGCATGTGTAGAGGACCGACCGCTCTCGCCCCGCGTCGTCGAGGAGCACCAGCGCGATGGGCTCGAAGCGCGCGACGACGTAGTCTTCGCCGTCGTCGAGCCGCACCGACTCGCCCTCCCGGCACATGTTCAGGACGTAGTGCCTGGCGATGAGCGCCTTGAACACGGTCTGCGCGCCCGCGACGAACGTGACGCCCAGCGAGAACAGCACCGCGAAGCTCATCAGCCAGATGAGCGTGTGGATCAGCCCGACGTCCATACCGAGCTGCTCGAGCGTCAGCGTCAGCACCAGCGCGATCATGACCCAGTAGACGATCCGCGAGGCCAGCTCCTTCGTGCCGTCCTCGTCGCCGCGCGCCGTCGCCTTGCCGATCAACCTCCTCACGACGTCCGCGCCGAGCAGACCGAGCGTGCCCGTCACGAGCGCGAGGCCGATCCTCGGGAGCCAGCTCACGACCCGGTCGAGCACCTTGGAGATCCCCTCGAAGCCCAGCTGTATCGAGAGGACGTACGCCACGACGAGCATCGTCACCGTGAACACGAGCCTTCCCGCCGCGTGCGCCAGCCCCTCGTGGACGCCCAGGTGGTAGAGGAGCTTCGAACCGCCCGCCTCCTCGACCGCCGACTCCACCCCGGACCTGTCCAGCGCCTCCGTCGTCAGCCGCTGGAGCGCCCGCGCCGCGACCCAACCGATCGCCAGCGTGACCAATACCGACGCCAGCTTGGGCGCGAACGACCAGAAGAGCGCGAACGCTCCAGGGTCGATCCCCAGGTACTCCGCCACCTCATTCATGATTGCTCTGATCCTTCTCGGACGGATCCTTCTCGGACGGATCCTTCTCGTCGAGCGCCACCAGGCCGGGCTCATCCACTACCTCAAGCATCTCCTCTCGAACCGCGCGGACGCCGAAGAGCTCGCCCAGCAGGCTTTCCTCAACGCCTACGTCTCGCTGCGCCAGTTCCGCGGCGAGTCGACCTTCCGCTCCTGGGTGCGCTCCATCGCCACCCGCAAGGCCTTCGACCTCTTCCGCCACCGGAAGGTGCGCAGCCACTCCTCACACTCCAACCTCGACGACGTCGACGTCCCCGCGGCGTCCATCCCTCAGGAGGACCGCGAGACGCTCGACGCCATCCGCGCCGCGATGGCCGGGCTCTCGTTCATCGACTCCGAGATCCTGACCATGCGCTACCTCGAGCAGATGGACCTCGACGAGATCTCGCGCACCCTCAAGCTCGGCGGCTCCGCCACGCGCATGCGCCTCTCCCGCGCCCGCCAGGCCTTCCAGTCATCCTACGCCGGCGTCACCGGCGGGTAGGCTCGGAGCGCCGAGCAGCCTTGGCCCGACAGCCGCACGTCCATCCTGGTTCGCTCCGCCAGCTCCGCCTCACCCGCAGCCGAGGGTACTCGGACGTCGAGAGCTCGGCCGCTGGTGCGGTGAGCGCTCGTGGGCATCGGGAACGATAGTGGGTACTCCATATGCAGAAATTTTCCTTGATCGCATGCCAAGACAAATAGCATGATAGTTGTAAAAGTGGCGTCGACTTGTTGTTTTGAATTGAACAAATTACATTCAAAAACCAATCCGTTTGACGTCATTATTCTAGCTCAAGAGGGCAAGAATGAGACTAGATAAATCTAAGTGCATTGTGTTCTTATTGGCTCTTATTTATGGTTGTTTTACTTCAGATGAGATGCCAAATAGAAGTCCAGTATGGGAGTTAAAGGACGTACCTGACATACCAAAAAATGCCGGTTACAGTTCATATGCCAAAAGTAAGACACCTGTTGTTTTTGGTCCAGGTTCATTTGATTGGCAGCCCGAAGAAAAGACAGTCATTTTTCACTCTCATGAAGAAGGGATAGAAACACGGCTTCAAATCGGCGAGAGGTTAATCGAATTAAATCGTTCGTATGACTTCCGACTTATAACACACTTTGATCGTAATACGGTCGACATCACAAACACAAGTGTCTGGATAGCTGTAGAAGAGGAGGCCCTAAACCTAGAAGAAGCACTTCACTTTTTTGAATGTAGATATTTTAGAAGCGGGAGGTTTTCATTTGGGGGTTTGTCTCGATGGACGCACGGTTATCTCAATGCCAGATGCGCGAATGACAATGAGCTATGGTTTGTTTTTGATAGCAGTCGTGTCAATAGCAATGCAGATTCATACTGGAGGGCTTATCACGATAGGTGTACACAAGAAATATGCGTGTTTAGGATTCATATATGGATGCCTCAATCAGGCGCATATAGAACAGACGAAGTGGTCGTAAAGTCCGGCATGTCGGATCTGATGAACAGAATGGCGAACATACTGGTTTGGAGTGATGTAAATGAGTGAATTAAAGTTGGGCTAGTGGCCTTTGGGGAACTGTTCATGTTGTAGTTGCCAGTTAGGTCCCTATCGTTGTGTAAATCAGGCGGGAGCATCGGGAAGCTGAGTCGAAGGACCAGCGCTTGATGCAAAACCGCCACCGCGTCCCTTACGATCGAAATCGCCAAACCACGATCGAAGAAGAACACGATGACAGACATCCAAATTACCTGGTGGTCGAACATGGTCGAGCGGCTCGACGGAGAGCTTCGGCGGCGGGATCGGGTGATCAGAATCTACCCGAACGCCGCCAGCGCCATCCGCCTGATGGGAGCCCACCTGGTCGAGCACGACGAGAAGTGGGGGACCAAAGAGATCGCCTCGAGCCGCAAGGACACCTGCACCTTCGAGTTCGTGATCGCGCCGCCCGAGACCGAATAGTGCCCTCGACGCTCCCACTCGCTCCTCACTTCGCCTCGACGTGCGCGACGTGCTCACGCTCCAAGGCGTCCTCCTCGGCGTCGAACCCGAAGACGGTTTCCTCGCGCTCTTGGGCCAGCTCGACGCCGCCCGAGGACGCCTGCTCGATCGAGAGGCCACCGCCGACGTGTGTCCCCTCCGTGAGCGAGCCGATGAGGTCGGCGTGCTCGCTCAGCGCCTCCCGGTACGCGACCTCGGCGCGGTCGTGCCCGGCGACGTCGTCGAGGTCGAGGACCACGTCCTTGGCCACCAACCCCCCTACCACCAGCGTCCCGAGCGTCGCGAAGATCGCGAACATGCTCGCCGTGGTCGCCACACCCGCGAGGTTCTCCAACAGGAGCGGCGCCGCCGCGACCGCCATCACCGTGAGCGCGATCGAGGCGAGCGACCGCCGCGCCGCCGACCTCGACCTGCGACCCAGCGAGAGCTCGACCCCCTCGATGAGGTCTCGCCCTCCGAGCCGAACGCTCACGTACGTGAGCAGCGCGCGCCGCTTGCGATCCTGCTCCTTGCGGTGGAGCGACGCGGCCCGTGAGGTCGCCGTGATGAGAAAGCCCCCGAGGATCAGGCCGACGATGCCCGCCATGGCCGGTCCGGTCGCCGGAGAGAGCGCCAGAAGCATCGGCACCAGGACCAGCGGCGCGAGCATGCGCAGGAACTCCTTCGGGTGGGACGCGATCGTCTCGCGCATCGACGCGACGTCGAAGCGCTCGGGCTCCGGCGCCGGCTCGCCCTCCGCGATCCGCGCCACGGCCTCCTCGACCTCACGCTCGCGCTCACGCGCGTTCAGGGTCGCTGCGCCGCGCTGGCGCATCCGCGCCAGAAACCACGTCGCCGAGGCGAACGTCGCCAGGATCAGCGGCTGCGCGATCGAGAAGGTCGCCATGGTCGACATCGCCACCCACGCAGCCAGCGGCAGCGCGAGCGCGAACACCCCCGCGCCCACGGCGATGTCCTTCTTCGTCGGCAGGAGCTCGCTCATGTGGCCTCGGCTTCGGTTCGATGCGTCCGCGCGCTCAAGCACGCGCTGGTGAGAATCGCTTCAGGCGCAGCGCGTTGCCAAGGACGAACACGCTCGAGAGCGCCATCGCGCCCGCGGCCAGGCTCGGAGAGAGCAGGGTGCCCGTGACGGGGTAGAGCGCTCCTGCCGCCACCGGGATGAGCACGGCGTTGTAGGCGAACGCCCAGAACAGGTTCTGGCGGATGTTCCCGAGCGTGGCGTGGCTGAGCGCGATCGCGCTCGAGACCCCGTCGAGCTCCCCCGACATCAGGATGACGTCCGCGGCCTCGATCGCCACGTCGGTCCCCGTCCCGATCGCGATCCCCACGTCCGCGCTCGCCAGCGCCGGCGCGTCGTTGATCCCGTCACCCACGAACGCCAGCGCGCCGTGCTCGGCCCGCAGCGCCTCGATCGCCTCGACCTTGCCCGCCGGCAACACGCCC
>CAJXPN010000048.1 GCA_913058025.1 uncultured Myxococcales bacterium
GTCGGCAGCGTCAGATGTGTATAAGAGACAGTCCGAGGGGAGGCGGGTCGTCGGGGCCGTGCTCGTAGGAGGGCTCGGGCGCGTGGAGGAAGGTGTGGAGGTTCGGGCAAGAGGGGGAAGTGTCGACGCAGAGCACGCGCTGGTTGTGGCGCACGAGCGAGCGAGCGATCTCGGCGCACAGGGTGCTGCGGCCGGCGCCGCCCTTGCCGCCGCCGAGGGCGAGCACGCGCGCGCGCTCGGGGGTGTGGCTGGGGCCGATGGTGTTCATGAGGGATCGTCCTGTCTGTCTGGGGCGGTGGTCCTGCCTCTCGCTGAGCGCTCTCTTGCGGGTAACATCACAGGTGTGGGCTGTCACGTTTGTGGCGCTCACCCAAGTCAAAACTTGGCAACCAGGGGCGAGCAGGTTAGGTTGGGATGGACAACGTCCGTACGTATTTTCGAGCGCCTCGAGCGTCGAGTCCACGTCACCAAAGGGTGTGTGGGGTTCGGGCTCGGGTCGAGCGGGTCGAGAGGGGTTCAAGCGCGGGTCTTCGAAGGAACCTGCGTGTGTGAACATGCGGACACGGTTAAGCTCAGAGAAGGTGACGCGGTGCCGAAGCTGGTCTATCAGGATCCAGAGTCAGGGTTGGAGCAGTCGTTGGAGCTCGGGCCCCACCTGACGGAGATGACGATCGGGAGGAACCCGGGGAACGATCTCCGCGTGAACAATCCCTCGATCTCGCGCAAGCACGCGAGGGTGACGTTCGACGTCAACCTCTGCCAGTGCTCGATCGCGGATCTCAAGAGTTCGAACGGGACGTACGTCAACGGCACGAGGATTCAATCCCAGATGCTCGTCGACGGCGATCGCATCCGTGTCGGTGAGTTCCCGCTCGACTACGTCGAGGGCGTGGAGCAGGCAGGCTTCGGCGGACCCGTCGGAGAGCCTCCCCGATCGCCCACGGCGCTCGGCGGGTTCTCCGCGGCGCCTCCGGAGCCGCCGATGTTCGGTGGTCCTCCGCAGATGCCCGTCGATCTCGACATCGATCCGGTCCCCATCTACGACCCCGGGTCGGATGCGATGGAGATCGAGGAGGTCATGGTCGACGAGGAGGACTTCGAGGAGATCGACGCGATCGAAGAGGTCCAGCCCATCGAGAGCGCTGGCGACTTCGGCTTCGCGATGGGCGGCGCGCCCGCTCCTCCAGTGAGCGACGGGGACTTCGGCTTCGCCATGGGCGGCGCCCCCGATCCCCCCGCCGCGCCGCCCGTGGGCGACGGGGACTTCGGCTTCGCCATGGGCGGCACGTCAGCGCCTCCCGAGGAGCCTGCGTCGAGCGGTGGAGACTTCGGCTTCGCGATGGGCGGCGCTCCCGCGCCGTCGATGGCGCCCGCGCCGCCTTCGGCGCCCGTTGCTGCTCCGGCGGCGGCGGATCCTGCCGTCCTTGCCGAGAACGCCGAGCTAAAGGAGAAGATCTCCGAGCTCGAGCGTGAGGTCGGCTCACTCCAGGAGACGTTGGACAAGGCGGGCGAGGGCGACGGCGGCGCGAGCCGCCTCCAGCTCGATCGCCTTCGTAAGGAGCGCGATCGCCTCTCAGACGAGAGGCGCAACCTCATGCGCCAGGTCACCGACCTCAAGAGCGAGCTCGAGGGCGCGCCCGACCCCGAGAAGCTGACCGAGCTCGAGCAGCAGCTCGACACGGAGCGCGGCGTGACGGGCGAGCTGACCTCGGAGCGTGAGCGCCTCGAGGGAGAGCTCGGCACGAAGGACACCCGGATCGAGCAGCAAAGCGAGGAGATCCAGTCGCTCAACGCCGAGATCGACCGCATTCGCACGACGTACTCTCAGACCGAAGAGCAGCGCAAGGCTGCGGACGCCGAGCTCGGGACCCTCGGGTCACAGCTCAGCGAGATCCAGGACAACCTGTCCAGCTACGAGCAGCTCTACAACGACGCCGCGGCGCGAATCGTCGAGCTCGAGGCCGCGTTGGACGAGACGCGCTCGGAGTCGGTGTCGCATCAGCAGTCGGTGTCGGCGCGGGACGAGAGGATCGTCGAGCTCGAGGGGTCCGTCGAGGCGCTGACCTCCGACGTCGCCCAGCGTGACGAGCGCATCGAGTCGCTCAGCGCCGCTGTAGACGAGTCGAGACAGCGCGCCGAGGACATGACGGCGCGCGCCGAGGACCTGCGCGCCGAGCTCGATGCGCGCCCGCTCCCGGACGCCGTCGCGGACATGCAGCGTGAGCTCGAGTCGCTCCGCGGGAACCACGGAGACATCGTCAACGAGCGAGACGCCGCTAGGACGATGGTCGAAGACCTCACGGCCGAGCTCTCGACCGTGCGGCAGACGCTCGACGACATCCAGGCGCGCTACGACACGATCGGCGCCGAGCGCGATCGCTACAAGGAAGAGCGCGAGCAGCTCAAGCAGGAGAAGTCGGCGTTCGCTCGCGAGACGGACTACCTCCAGACCGAGCGTCGCGGGCTCGTCGACCAGATCGACAAGCTCACGGCGAAGGCTGACGCGCTCGAGCTGGACAAGAAGCGCAAGAAGGCCGTCTTCACGGATCTCTCTGGCGATCTCCGCGGGCTCATCGGAGAGAAGAGCGCCCTGACCGAGCGCATCGAGGAGCTCGAGGAGGCGCTGGTGCAGGCGCCGAGCTCGACCGACCTCACGGAGCGCGACGAGCGCATCGGTGAACTCGAGGATGCCATCAACGGCTTGCGTGAGCAGGTCAGCGATCTCGAGGCGGACTCCACCGGGCTCACGCGTGACCTCGGCGGGCTCGCCGAGGAGCGTGATGCTCTTCGCGAGCAGCTCATCGAGGCGCAAGCCCGCGCCGAGGAGCTCGAGGTTCTCTCGGACCGGGCGGGCCAGGCGGACGAGCTCGAGGCGAAGCTCAGTGAGCTCGAGGAGCAAGCCGTCGCGACTCAGGAAGAGAAGGGCGCCCTCGCGGAGAAGGTCGCCGAGCTCGAGGAGCAGGTCGAATCCTTGCGCGCCGAGATCCCCGAAGAGGATCTCGAGGCCAAGATCGAAGGCCTCCAGGAGCGGGTCACCGAACTCGAGGCCGAGCGCGACGCCGCCTCCGAGGAGAAGGACGCGCTCGCGACCACCATCGAGACGATGAAGGGCGAGTCCCAGGAGGAGTCGCTCAACCAGCAGATCATCGAGCTCGAGGAAGCCCTCGCGGCGATGATCCTCGAGCGGGACGAGCTCGAGCGTCAGCTCGAGGGCTGACGCCACGTCCGCAGCGCTCGCCCATCACCAGGAGGCGGCGCGGATCCTCTCACGAGGGGGCCGCGCCGCCTCCTTCGTTCTTGGCGCCTGAGCCCTCCACGTCGAGGACGCTCAGATGTCCCACTTCGCGCTGAGCGGGAAGTGGTCCGAGGTCTTCGCGTCGGGCGTGACGATGGGGTCCCCGAGCGCGCCCGAGTTCGTCAGGATGTAGTCGAGCTTGATGCGAGGCGCGGAGGACGGGTACGTCGGGCGACCCAGGTCGTCGTCGGCGCCGTGGAAGACCTCGCGCAGGCGCTCCATCCAGGGAGGCGAGCGCTCCTCGTTGAGGTCTCCGAGGATGAGGACTCTGGAGCCGCGCGCGTGCAGGCCGAGAGCGAGGTCCGCGAGGACCTCGCCCTGCGCCGGGCGCTCGGATGGCTTGTAGGAGAGGTGGGTGGAGAGGACCTCGACGGGGCCGGCGATCGGGTGCACGAGCCGGGCGTGGAGGAGGACACGGGGCTCGTCGATGGCGCGCGGGAGATCGACGTAGGCGATCGGCTCGAGCGGGTGCGCGCTCATCAGCGCGTGGCCATAGTTCGCGCCGTCCTCGCCCCAGATCGCGGTGACGTAGATGTGGTGTGGGTGCCCGAGTGCGGCCGCGATCTCGGTGGATGTGTCGCCTGGCGGCCCCATCGTCCAGGACTGCCCGACCTCCTGGAGCGCGACGAGGTCGGGGGTGAGGCGATCGAGCGCGACGGCGACGGCGGGCACGCCGAGCTGGATGCCCAGCCGGATGTTGTAGGTGGTCAGGCGAAGCGTGGTCATGTCTGCTCCTGTTGGACGGATTCTGTGGGGCCGACGGGGAGCGAGAGCGTGAACGTGGCGCCTCCATCGGGGGTCGCGGAGTAGGCGACCGAGCCGCCGTGCTCGCGCAGGATCTCGTGGGTCATGGCGAGGCCGAGGCCGGTTCCGTTGGACTTCGAGGTGACGAACGGGTCGAAGAGCGACCCGATCATATCGTCAGGGACGCCGTGGCCGTGGTCGACGATGCGGATGAGCGCGAGGTCTCCCTCGGGCTCGAGCGAGACCTGGACGCGTGAGCCACTCTGGGAGGCTTCGACGGCGTTCTTGATGAGGTTGAGGAGCGCTTGGCGGAGCTGGTTGGGGTCGGCGGTGACGTCGAAGTCACCTTCGGGGAGTGAGAGGTCGACGTCGACGCCGCGGCCGCTCCACTCCCATGAGTGGAAGTCGACGAGGGCGTCGAGCGCGTCGGAGAGGCAGAAGCGTTGGGTCTTGGGCGAGGGCAGCCTCGCGTATACGAGGTACTCCTCGGTGATCTCCTTGAGGCGGTCGACCTCCCCGGTGATGAGCTCGAGGTGAGCGCGCATCTCGTGGTGGTCTGGTTCGGGGTCGTGGAGGGAGTCGATGAGGATCTCGGCGTTGAGTCCGACGGAGGAGAGGGGGTTCCTGAGTTCGTGTGTGATGAGGCTTGTCATGCGCCCGATGGTCGCGAGGCGCTCGGAGCGCAGGAGCTGGTCGTGTTGGGCATGCAGCGCGCGGTCGCGCTCGGAGAGCGCGACCGCCATGGAGTTGAACTCGCGCGTGAGCATGCCGATCTCGTCGGAGGAGGCGCGGCGAGGCATCTCAATGGGTGTGTAGTCGCCGCGGGCGATGCGCTTTGCTCCATCGGAGAGGGTGCGGAGCGGGCGGACGGAGAGGAGCGCGGTGGCGAGCAGCGCGAGCGCGATGATGAGGCCGATGAAGGACGAGGCGACGAGCGCGTAGAGGTTCGAGCGCTGCGCGTCGCCGGCGCGCATGAGCGCGAGGTCGGTCGAGATGCGCAGGTCGTTGCGCAGGCGGCCGAGCGTGACGTCGAGTTCGCGTGTGGTCTTGCGCAGGGCGACGCGCTGGCGGTCGAGCTCGGCGGAGTCGGTGGGCGCGACGCTCGGGTCGAGCGAGCGCGTGAGCGTGAGCATGGGCGAGTCGAGCCGCGCGGCCAGCGCGACGAAGGCGTCGAGGCGGCGTGAAACGTAGGCGAGCCGCGCGCGTTCGGGAGCGGCGAGCGCGTCGCCGTCGGAGGTGGCGTGGGCGAGCTCGGCGGCGCGCTCGATCTTGGAGGAGAGGCCGCCGGAGCCGAGCGAGGTGGACTGGAGGAGGCGCAGTGAGCGGGGGAGCGAGTCGAGGTCGGAGTCACCGAGCGCTGCGCCCAGGGTCTTGATGTCGTTGTGTGCGTCGCTGAGCGTGAGCGTGAGGGGGACGACCCGACGGTTGACGGCCTCGAGCTGGTCGTAGCTGGACTGCGTTCGGTAGATGCCGGTCATGGTGACGGCGGCGAAGGTGAAGATCACGCCGGTGAAGGCGATGAAGATCTTGGTGGCGATGCTCAGGCGCATGTTGGCGTCGTGCGGGCGTCAGGGGGAGGTTTTGGGACAGCACGTCGAAGGACGCTATCATAGGTTGGTGGGGAACGTGACGCGGTGAGGTGTGAGGGGCGAGAGATTGCGCCCGGGCGTGACGGCGTGCTAAAGCACGGGATTGCGAGAAACGTGATGGAGACCGCGCGATGCGCGGGTTCTGGGCCGAGGAGAGGCGACGAATGAGCGACCGTTCTGTGCGCGTGGTCAGAGGTGCGGCGTTGATGGCGCTCGTGTTGGGGATGTGGTCACCATCGGTGATGGCCCAGGACGAGCAGCCAGCCGGAGATGCAGAGGGGGCGCCAGAGCCGCGCGTGCTCAAGCCTCGTTTCTTGATGTTGCCGACAGGTTCGATGGATGGTCAGGTCACGAGCATCGTGACGGACCGCCTCGACGGGATGACACGCAAGCGGCTCGAGGAGCAGCGGCGCGTGATCCTGATGCCGAGCTTCGAGCAGATCCGAAAGGAGCTGAGCGCGAAGGGGAACTCGAGCGCGGTGATCCTGGAGGCCGAGAGTTCGTACGCCTCTGGCATCGGCCTGCTCACGGCGGGTCAGAACCAGGAGGCAGTGCAGGCCTTCCAGCGGGCGGTGGGCCTCATGGAGGAGAACATCGCCCAGGTGACCAACTACAACGTCCTGGCGGACGCGATGTCGAACCTCGCGGTGTCGAACCACCGCGCGGGTTACGATCTGGACGGCCGCCAGTGGATGAAGAAGTTCGCGCACATCAGGCCCGACGCGAAGCTCGACCCCGAAAAGTACCCCAAGGACCTGCTCGATCTGTTCGACTCGGAGCGAAAGAAGGTCAAGAAGGGCGGCCCCGGTAAGATCAGCGTCACGTCGTCGAGCCCTGGCGCGCGCGTGTTCATCGATGGCGAGGACAAGGGGGAGGCGCCCGTCGACGTGACGGACGTGGGCTTCGGCTACCACTACCTCGTGATCAAGGACGCGATGGGCGGCGCGGCCGGCCAGGTCCTGAAGGTGAAGGGCCGAGGTAAGTCTCAGTCGGTCGCGCTGGACGTGGACGGTGGGGGAGACACCGGCGGCGCGGACGAGGGCATGCCCTCCTACTACACCGACCTCATGGTCCAGCTCGGCGCGCGTCAGTACGACGCTGGCGAGCTCGCGCCGTACCTGACCGAGCTCGCCAAGCAGACGGGCGCCGAGCGCATCGGCTGGATGACGATGTTCAAGAGGGGGATGGGATACGGCGCGGCGGCGTTCGTGTACTGGCCCGGCGACGAGAAGATCTACAGGCTCTCGGACGTGAACCTGAACTTCGAGCTGTCGAACCTCTCGCTGGGGGTGAACAAGGTCGCGACGGAGCTCGCGGCGTACTCGGTCGAGGAGTCGACCGAGGCGTTCACGACGACCGAGCTCGTGGCGAAGCCGAAGCCGAAGGTCGTCGTGGTGACGCCGCCCAGTGGAGGTGACCCCAAGGATCCCGTGGTCCTCGTGACGCCGGGAGGCCCTGGCGAGAAGAAGACAGGCCCGCTGGTGCCGCCGCCCGACGTGCGGCCGCCAGGCGAGGACGACGATGAGGGGTTCCCGGTGTGGACGGCGGTCGGCATCGGCGCGGGTGTGTTGGTCGTCGGCGGCCTCATCGTCGGTGGAGCGTTGCTCTTCGGCGGAGGCGGCGACGCAGGCGGCAGCGGATTCAGCGCGGAGGTGTCGTGGTGAAGCGACGAGCATTGGTGATGATGGCGCTTTGCGCCGTGACGGCGCTGGGATGTGGTCCCGGCGAAGAGGAGAGCGGCCGCCTGCGCGTGGACGTCTACGGATGGGGCCCCGGGATCGACGGTGCGGACACCTTCAACCAGGGGATGCCTCTCTACGACGACGCGATCAACGTGAGGGTCTTGCTGACGAGGCCCGGCTCGAAGGAGGTCCTGGAGCTCGAGAGCGCGCCCGTCGGCAACAAGTCGGTGGCGCTGCCGGAGCTGACGTACGGGACCGGCCTGAGGCTGGACATGGAGATCGTGAACTCGCGCGGCGAGATCGTGGCGAGCGGCGCGACGCCGACGTTCGACTTCGTCGAGGGCGAGGAGATGAAGGCGTTGCGCTTGATGGTCTCACCGACGAACGCCTACTCGCCGGCGGGCTCGCTGGTGTTGGTGAACGGTGAGCGCGTGGTCGAGCAGTCCAGGCTGGACTACAGGACGCGTGAGCGAGGCACCTGGCTCGGCCGGGTGGGCCACGCCGCGGTGCCTACGAGCACGGGCGAGGTGCTCGTGGTCGGAGGCGCGGACGTGGTGCCAGGATCGGCGCCGGGGAGCGTGCCCAACTTCAGGTCCGTCTACAACGACGTCCAGCTCTACGACCCGGAGACGGGGTACTTCACGGATCTGGCGTTCGACGACGCCTCGCAGGACGTCCTGCCCGATGGGGGAGGACGGCTCGAGGACGCGAGGGCGTTCCACACGGTGACGCCGATCGGGGGAGATCGCTTCCTCGTGGTTGGTGGTGTGAACACGCTCGGGGACAGGACGCTGCCGGTGACCACGATCGAGCTCATCGACCTGAACGCGTCGGCTGGCTCCAAGGTGCGCCCGCTGGAGGCGTCCGACGGTTCGCGCGCGGTCCTGAACGTGGGTCGAGGTTGGCACACGGCGCACTATTACGAGGCGAACGAGCAGGTCGTGGTGATCGGCGGGCTCGGTGAGCCCCAGATCGGCGCGGCGATCGAGCCGCTGGCGACGATGGAGCTCATCAACGTCGGCAGGGCGAGCGTCGTGGGTGAGACCTACGCGTTGTCGGAGGCCCGCACCGACCACGACTCGACGAAGCTCTCGGACGGGAAGATCTGGGTGATCGGTGGGCGGAACGCCGCGGGCGCGCTGGCGTCGACGGAGTTCGTGACGCTCTCCGAGGTAGGCTTGCAGTCGTCGCCGAGCGCGTCGATGAAGCAGGCGAGGTTCGGGTTCGCGTCGACCGTGGTCACGGACGGCTCGGGGAGCCGTGTGCTCGTGGTCGGTGGGTACACCGGGACGACCGCGGCGACGGGGTCGTACGAGATCGGAGCGATCAACCCGTCCTCGGGAGAGGGTGTGTTCGTCAATGCTGCGCCGTGGACGCTGTCGAGCGCGCGCGGGGGGCACACGCTCGTCGAGCTCCCGCAGACCGGAGACGTCATGGTCCTGGGCGGTACGGGCGGCGACGGCGTGCGCGTCTCCAGGGCGGAGCGGATGAGCTTCAAGGGGCTCGCCGAGTCGGTCCCCTACGACGTGCTCTCGAGCGGCGTCGGTGAGGCGCGGGTGCCCAGGCGCGGCGCGACGGCGACGTTGATGACCAATGGCCAGGTGCTCGTCTTCGGCGGGATCGGCCAGACGACGTCGAACGGGATGCCCCTGGAGATCGGTTTGGACAACGCCGAGATCTACAACCCTCGGGATCCGGTCGGCGGCTCGCTGTTCATCGAGTAGTGGCGCGTGCTCGCGGCGTTGTGCGCGCGGTCCGATTTTGCTAGGAAGGTGGGCCGTGTCTCCGTGTGAGGCGCGGCCCACTCATATGTGAACGAGAGAACCAGGGGCGCGAGCGCCCCGATCAGGAACACAAGGAGCGAGAGATGTCGGAAGAGACGGCGGCCCCGGAGCAGGAGCCCAAGGCGGAGATCAAGCAGGACGAGCAGAAGATCATGTGCTTCGTGTCCAAGAAGATGGTCCCGATCAGCCAGACGATCGAGATCGAGTACATGGCGCACAAGAATGTGCGCGTGCTCCCGAGGTACATCAAGTACAGCGGTGACGAGCAGAGCGCGTGAGCGAGCGTTCGAGGCGTGAGCTGTTCGAGCACGCGCGGATGGCGAACGCCAGAGGTGACGCCATGGCGTTACGTCAGGCGCTCGATGAGATCGGAGACATCGAACTCATCCGCGCCGATCTCGAGCCGGATCTCATAGGCGAGCTCGATGCGTGGATGGCGAGGGTCGACTACGACCGCGCGGCCATCGCGCTGACGGTGATCGGGGCGGTGACGCTCCTGTCCGTGACGGTGCTCCTGTACATCTGACGGCCTCGGAACGCGAAGAGAAGCCCCCCGACCCCTCGAATGAGGGTCGGGGGGCTTCTTTTTGTGTGTCGAGTGGTGGTTTTCGCGTCGAGCGCGGAGGACTCCAGGGCGTCGTGGTCGCCATGAACCGAGCGGTCGAGGTGAGTGGAAAGTCACTGGTGGGTGATTTTGGCGCGACCTCTTTCAAGAAAACACATTAACAAGTTGAGGTTCAGGCTTACCTGGAGGGTGCATTCATTAATGCGATGCTTTCGGTTTTGCTCAGAGTTTTTCCACAGGTGAGGGGTGTGCGGTGTGGTTAGACTGGCCTCGAAGGGGGCGTTATGGTGGAAAAGATGGGTGGGAAACGCTTAATGGGCCAGAAACTACTTTAACGTTTGGGGCGGCCTCACAGAGTCCATGAGGTCCGCATGTCAGGCCGTCGTGCTAAAGCTTGGGTTACCTCGTGGGTAGGCCCTTGACCCCCTATCCAGCGGTCCATATAGTTCGATGCAGATGGGACGGAGCCCATGACCTCACAACAGGATGCGCGGAACGTCCACACCAGCGCTCGAGACCAAAAGCCTCCAAGGATGGAGCGACGGTTCGAGGGCGGCTCCAAGAAGGGGCAGCTGGAGTGGGAGCGGAACGTAGGCGTCACACACCAAGGATGGGGTGTGACGCGAGCACCTGAGCCCGAGGGGGCGTGTCGCGGAGCGCGTTGGCCAAGAAGGCCGTAAGGACGCGCGCATCGTGGTGCGCAGGGTGAGGTCTCATGTCCAACTCGTGCGGCGCCTTCGGGCGGTGCATGGATTCTTCTGGTGCGGTGGTCGCTTGCGGCCCTGCGCCCGGAGCCTCAAGGATGAGGAGCCGCGTACGTGTCACGCGGAGGTTCATGATGAACCGGAGAGGAAACGTCTTCAGGGAAGAAGGTTCACGAGGGTCGTCGAGGTGCTCTTGGATGCCCATGGATGGGCACATTCCTCATCTCTCTAGCGAGATGAGTTCGAAGAAACCGATGGGCGTCGTGGGTCTGATCCCACGACGCTTTCGTTCGTGTGGACCATGGAGAACAATGTGAGTGAGCGCGCGCCAGGGTCGTACGACTCGACATACCACGCACCGATCATGGTCGATGAGGTGCTCGAGTGGCTCGAGGTGTCGCCCGGTGGGCTCTACCTCGACGGAACGCTCGGCGGAGGAGGGCACTCCGAGGCCTTGCTCGACGCGTGCGGTCCCGACGGGGTCGTCGTCGGCCTCGACCGCGACCCGGACGCCATCGCCGAGGCCAGCGCCAGGCTCGCGCGCTTCGGCGAGCGCTTCGTGCCCGTGCGCGCGAACTACTCGGAGGCCGAGTCGGTGCTCGAGCGCCTGGGGCTCGGCCGCGTGGACGGCTGGCTCATCGACGCCGGCGTGAGCTCCCACCAGCTCGACGACTCCAGCCGCGGCTTCAGCTTCCGCGAGGGAGGTCCCCTCGACATGCGCATGGGCCCGGACGGCGTCACGCTCGGTGAGTGGCTCGACGAGGCGTCCGAGCGCGACGTCGCCTACGCGCTCCGCGTCTACGGCGAGGTCAAGGGCGCGAACCGCATCGCCCGGGCGATCCTCGCCGCGCGCGCTGAGGGAAAACTGGACACGACCGCGGCGCTGCGAGACGTTGTCGCCGACGCCGCGCCCAGGGATAGGGCGCGCAAGATTCACCCGGCGACGCTCGCGTTCCAGGGGCCTGTCTCTTATACACATCTGACGCTGCCGACGATCTACTCTGTGTAGATC
>CAJXPN010000049.1 GCA_913058025.1 uncultured Myxococcales bacterium
TGTGTATAAGAGACAGGCCTACTGGGACTGCAACAACCCGATGGACGTGATGCTGCGGCAGGTCAACGACCCGCCGCTCGCGCTCCCGGCCCCCTGGAACAAGACACCCTTCAGCCGCCTCATCACCCGCCTCACGCAGAAGAACCCGCGCAAGCGCGTGCAGTCCGCCGGGAAGATGCTCGAGCTGCTCATGGGCGACGTGTTCGAGCCGTACGCGGACCCGGCAGAGCGCCCTCTCGCGCGCCGCTCGCTCCAGTCTGCGACGCTGGCCTCGGGGCGCGCGAGCGCGGTCTCGAGCGACGCACAGGTCAAGGAGATGTACCGCTGGGAGCTCGAGCGCATCGAGGATGCGCTCACCGAGGTCGAGACCACCGGGCACATGCGCGTGGTCGTGATCCGCGGACAGCAGGGCACCGGGCGTTCGAACCTGCTGCGCGCGTTCCTGCGCCAGATCAACACCAAGGCACGCGCCGACGTCATCCATCGGCAGACCGCCGGCGCCCAGATCCCCGCTGGCGCGGGGCTCGAGGCCGACGTCGCGCTCGCCGCGGGGGTCGACCTCGAGAACAAGGGCTTCGACGAGCTCAAGAGGATCGTCGGCTCGCTCCAGGAGGGCCCCGACGCGCTCGGTGAGCTCGACGCCGAGAGCGAGATCGACCAGGGCCCGCTGACCGCGCTGATGAGCATGCGCGACACGTTCCTCGCGCGCATCGCCGAGCCCTTCCGCGACCGCGCCGAGCGGCGCACGCTGATCTGGGGCGTGGAGAACCTCGAGCGCGCCGACACGCTCACCGTGGCGTTCCTCGACCGCTTCGTGCGCGACCTCCAGGCGCACCCGCTCCCGATCCTCATCGTGGTCACGGTCTCGCCCGAGGAGCTCACGCGGCGCCCCGGCCTGGCCCGCTATGGACAGCGCCTGCTCGCCGCCGCGCCTCCCCACGGCATCCAGCTCTCGCTCGTCCCCCCCGGCGAGCGCAAGGAGGGCGACGAGTCCAAGAGCGACCAGGAGATCGCGCCGCCCGAGGAGCGCGACCGCCAGCTCGCCGAGGTCAGCGGGTCCTACTTCGGCGACGGCTCCGCCGAAGTCTACACCGAGGACTTCGCGACCAACCGGATCGACATCGGCGCCATGGGCGCCCTCACGCCCGACCTGCTCGACGAGCTCGGCGAGGCCGAGGTCTCTGAAGAAGACTCGGGCGAGGACGAGGTCTTCGACCGCGTCCTCGGGTTCATGGCCCAGGTCGGCGACGAGGTCCCGCATGGCCTCTGGCGCAAGGTCCTCGAGGACATGCTCGAGGGTCCGCTCCAGGGCGTCGCGCCGCTGATCGTGGATCAGGCCGAGCGCTTCGGCATCCTGCACCAGACCAGCGAGGTCGTCGTCTTCACCAAGCGCTCCTACGCGGAGTCGCTGCGGGAAGACTTCGCCAAGCGCCCCGACGCCGTCGCGCTCTACGCCGGCTTCGCCGCGCTGCTCCAGGAGTTCTACCCCTCGCCCAACCGCGAGCAGCTCAAGATGATCGTGAGCCATCTCGTGTCCAGCGAGCAGCTCACCGCGGCCGTGATCCTGTTGCGCGACGCGGGCATGGCCGCCTTCCGCGCGCTCGACTTCGACGCCGCCCGTGAATACTACCTCCAGATCCAACAGCTCCTCGACTTCCTCAACCCCGAGGACAGGGCCGACCTGGACGGCGACGGCGTCGCCGAGAAGATCAAGGTCGAGCGCCCCCGCCTCTGGCTGCGCCTGGGTGAGATCCACGGCGCACTCCACGAGTACGGCGCCGGTGAGGACGCGCTCAAGCGCGTGCTCGCGGAGGCCGCCGAGGACGACTTCTCGCTGCTCGGGCGAGCGTGCAAGCTGCTCGGTGATCTGAGCGCGAACCAGAACCGCTTCGCCGACGCGTTGCGCTACTACGAGCAGGCGCAGGCGGCGTTCCGCTCGGCCGGCAGCGCGCGCGCGTTCGTGGCGGTGACCGGTGAGATGGGCCGCTGCGCGCTGATGCAGGGCCACACCGGCCTGGCCGAGGACCTGCTTCGTCAGGCGCTCGACAACGCCCGCAAGCTCAAGGAAGAGATCCTCATCGCCCGGCTCGACCGCTACCTGGGCCAGGCGCTCACGCGTCGCTCGTCGTTCGTCCCCGCGCTCGAGCACCTCGTGGAGTCGCTCGAGCTCTTCGAGAAGCTCCGCAGGGACTCCGAGGTCGTGCTGTGCCTCGAGGAGCTCGGGAACGCGGCGTACGCGTCCTCCCAGTTCCAGCTCTCCCGCGATTACTTCACCCGCGCGATCGCCGAGTCGGCCTCCGCGCGCGTCGCGCTCCCGCGCTCGCCCCACCTGGGGCTCGCGCGCGCGCTCGCAGCCCAGGGCAACCTCACCCAGGCCGAGGCGCACCTCCTCGAGGCGCTCGCGCTCGCCGAGACCGCCCAGGAGCCCTTCAAGCTCGCCGAGGTGTTGCTCTACCTGGCCGACCTGTACCTCGCGTGCCAGCAGCCCGTCGACGCGCGCCATCACCTCGACCGCGTGGTCGACCTCGCCGGGAGCATCGGTCACACGCGCATCAAGCTCGACGCGCTCGTGCGCATCGCCTACGTCCACTTCGACCTGGGCGACTCCGAGGAGGCGTACCCGATCCTCATCCAGGCCGCCGACAACGCGCAGGCGATCGGAGATCGGGACGTCGAGCTCCAGATCCGCGCGCACCTGATCTACTTCCAACTCCTCGAGCACGACTTCGCCATCCAGGGCGAGGCGTTCACCACGCTGCTCAGCCAGGGCAAGAAGATGCGCCTGGTCCGGGCGCCCGCGGTCTGTTGGCTCTTCCGCTCCGACGTCTCGTCTGCCCGCGGTGACTACGCCGCGGCACGCGAGGAGCTCAAGCAGGCTTACGCGTGCGCCTCCCAGCTCGGCGACTACGCGCTCTTCATCCCCATCGCGCGGCGTGACTACAGCATCCAGCGTGAGGTCGGCCAACTCGGCGACCCGCACGTCGGCGCCGGCTACTCCATCGGCGGGCTCGTCCCCCCGGAGGTCCTGCGTCGCCGCTTCGAGCGTCCCCCTCGCGCAGGCACACACGAGTGAGCATGGCGCTTGCGCGCGCCATCACTGCACCTAGATTGAGAGCAAGCACGTACTCTCGAGTCACCTTTCCCCCGACGCCACTCTGTGGCCATGGCAGCAGATCATGAGCGAGCACGGCGACAACAAGGACGCTCCCATCTTCCCCGAGTCCCACGGCCTCGACGAGGTGTCGCAGGGCGCCGAGGACCTCGGGGAGCTCGTCGAAGATCGGCCACAGCTTCCACCCCAGGATTGGCGGCGCGCGACCCAGGAGCTGCGCCTCCCGAAGAACCTCAAGCTCGACGGTGAGAACCTCTTCGGCGCCTCTCCCATGTTCGTCGATCTCTCCCCCGAAGAGATCCGCGAGATCGTCGGGGCCGCGGTCAAGCAACCCATCCAGACGGGCGACCTGCTCTTCGAGCAGGGCGCCGAGGCGCACGCGCTCTACATCATCCAGTCGGGTGAGGTTCAGGTGCGCGCGGACTCCCCGTCTGGTGAGGACATCGTGCTCGCGGTGCTCGGGCCCGGCTCGATCGTCGGCGAGCTCGCGCTCATCGACGGCGGCCCACGCTCGGCCACCGTCGAGGCGATCTCCGACTGCGACGTCTACCGCCTCGAGCGCTCCTCGTTCGACGAGCTGCGCGCCCAGCGTCGGCCCGCCGCCTACAAGGTGATCCTCGCGCTCGCCGCGGCCGTCGACGGCCGCCGTCGACAGAGCGAGCGCCGCATCGACGAGGTCTTCGACGACCCCGCCCAGCACATCGAGCTCTTCGCGAGCCAGGTCCACGACATGCTCGCGCGGCTTCGCAAGGTCTAACCCGTCCCCTCGATACCTCTTACCTGCACGAGGGCTTCTCCCATGTCCGAGGCACGCGCGATCATCCGACGACACTCGTTCTTCTCCCGCTGGAGTGAGGACGAGCTCGATGCCCTCCTCGACCAGTGCAGCAGGCGCGTCTTCAACGTCGGCGAGCCGCTCTGGAGCGAAGGAGATCCCGGCGACGCGGCCTACTTCCTTCTCTCTGGTCGGCTGGAGCGCACGCGCACCGTGCGCCCGGACGGCCACCGCTCCGAGCAGTACACCGAGCCCGGCTCGCTCCTGTCCTTGTCCTCGCTCGTGGCGGGCTTCGAGCACACGAGCTCGGGCTCTCCGCTCGAGCGCGTCGAGGTGCTCGAGCTCGAGCGCGACGCCTTCCGCGTGCTCTTCGACGAGGAGCACCCCGCGGCGTACCGCCTCGTCGACGCCATCGCCGAGAACCTCGTGAGCGAGATGCGCGACACGAACCGCCGCGTCCACAAGGTCTTCGGCCAGCCCGCCGAGACGTTGCGCGTCCTGCGTCGCCGGATGCGCCACGACGACTGATCGCGGCGACCCAGACACGGAGAAGGCGCGCCACCTCTCGGTGGCGCGCCTTCTCCGTGTTCGCGGAGAGGTCACGCGCGATCGCCCTCCTCGGGCTTGGGCTCCTGGTAGTGTTTGCGGCCCGAGTCGAGCTCGTACGTCGACGGGGTGCCGTCGTGGGTGTCGAGGTCGATCGTGCCCAGGTCGATGCGGAACGCGTCGAGCCAGAGGTCCTTCTGGATGTCGACGAACGTCCAGTCGTCGACGCCCACGTCGAGGTCGAAGCGCAGCCCAGGGGTCATCGCCCACGTGGACGCGTAGACCAACCGCTCGAGGAAGATCCCGTACTCATAGACGCCGCGTTGGGTCTGCTTGGGCAGATGCGCGGTGAAGTGGACCTTCTGGTTCTGGTTCTGGAACGCGAAGTCGTGTGAGGTCCTCGCGCTCGACGGTGGCAGCTCGGACGAGGGCCACTGCGTGCCGGTCACGCTCGAGGTGACCATCCTGTTGGACGTGTTCTGTTTGCGGAAGAACGAGGAGAAGCGCGCCTCGATCTTGCCCTTGGCCTCGAGCTTGGCCCCGATGCGTACGGACCCCTTGAGCACGCCGAGGTTGAAGCCGGTCTTCGTGAGCGCGGCGGGGATGAAGTACTCGGCGACCTTCTGGTAGGAGCTCGTGAGCAGGGGCGCGAAGTCGAACCTGGGGCCGATCTGGATCTCCTGGTACCTGTGGTAGATGACGTCGGCGCCGAAGACGTAGAGCTTGTAACCGTACCCTGCGCCCATGGAGGCGAAGGCCTCGTTTCCGTTGAAGATCTCGTACGAGGGCACGCCGACCTTGGTGTAGTAGGCGGAGGGCGCGTCGAAGGTCTTGGCGGACATCTCTACGTCGAAGTGGTCGTTCTTGTCCTTGAAGTCGCGGTGGACGATGTTCGCGGGCTTGATCTTGCCGTTGACCTGGATGGGGATGCGGATGCCGAAGCCGGCGTGTGCGCCGACCGTGAGCCGGAAGAACCCGACGTATTTCACGTCCCAGCGCTTCTCCCAGTGGAAGTCGTAGCCGACGGTGAAGCCGTTGAGGAAGTCCGCCGAGAACTCGTGCTCGCCCGTGCTGCGGTTGATGACGTTCATCTTCTTGGCCTGGAGCTTGGACGGGTCCAGGGGCTTGAGCGGCAGCGGGACCTCGCTCAGCGTGGAGTAGTCGGGGGCGCCCGCGGTGACCTTGGGGAGCTTGTACGTGGTCTTGCTGAGCCTGGGCGCGACCTTGGGGATCACGAAGGAGTGGCTCACCGAGACCTCACCGACGCCGCGCGTCAGCGCGTCGAGCAGGTCCTGGTCGCTGCCGGCGGCGGCGGCCTTGAGGGGGTGTGCCTTCGGGAGCTTCGAGATCAGGCCCTTGATGCGCGTGAGCTCCTTGACCTGGGCGCGCGTGAGGTCCTTCTTCTCGAGCGTCCCGCTCATCGCGCCGAACTCCTCACGGAAGGCGCGCGAGGCCTTCTTCGCGGCGGCGGGGTCACGCACGGGGAGCGTGATGGTGCGGCGCAAGACGTAGGTGTGCCGGGTCTCGTAGACCTCCTCCTCGCTCTGGATCGCGCCGTAGAGCGCCTTGGGTGCGCGCTTGAGGCTGGTCGCCATGTCGTCCTGCTCCTTGAACAGCGCCTTCGAGAGCTTGGGCAGGCTGGTCATGCCCGCGCGCGTCTCGACCTTGACGTTCATGAAGGAGGACATGCGCCCCTTCTTGACGATCGCGTCGCGCTTCAGGGTCTTCGCGAACGCCGAGTCTTCGTCGACCTGGGAGGTCACGCCTGGCATGCGACCCGGGACCTTGTACTGGGCGATGGCTTGACTCGACGCGAGCGTCACGACGAGCATCATGGCGAACGAGATCTTCTTCATGTGCGTTACTCCTTGATGAGCGATGCAGTGTTCTTGTCTGTGAACAGTTTGACGGGAGAGGTCGGAGGTTCACGGCTTAGCAGAGCTTATTTCCTCTCAACCGCATCTGTTTCGGCGCAGTCGACCTGGCCGAAGAGGGCCTGCTCGAGCAGGTCTTCTTCGCCGGCTGGTGTGGTGTGCTCGAGCGTGACCTCGGCGGTGAGCGTCGTGGCCTCCGGGTGGCGACGGCAGGTCCACACGAGCAGATGTTTGGCGTGTTCGTAGTCCCAGCGGTCGGTGATCCGTGAGGTGAGTTGGCGCCAGCGCAGTGGGAGGACGCCACGATCATGGGGTCGCTCACCGGGTGAGAGGCCGCCGAGCAGATCCTCCCCGGTGCGCGCGTCGACGACGCGTATCCACGCGTCCTGTCGCGCGGGGCGCGGCGCGAACATCGACCAGCGCTGGTTCAGGCCGACCGCCGCGGCGAGCGCGCGGGCGGGCTCGGGGAGCAACTGGACGTGTGTGGCGGGGAGGTCGCGGGCGACGCGGAACCGGCGCACCTCCTCTGCGTTGTAGGCGATCGTGAGCGCGATGGCCGTGATGATCGTGAGCTGGAGCCCGGGCCGTCGCGGGCTCGCCAGTGCGCGACCGCGCGCCGACGCGAACACGCTCGACGGGAGCATCGACGCCCAGGCGAGGCACATGATCGGCATGAACAGGCCCAGGCGCATCGTGGTCATCAGGCCGAGGTGGAGTCCGAAGAACAGGGCCACGCACGCCACGCGCGCGCGCGGCGAGCGCAGGAAGAGGAGGAGCGGCGCGGCGGCCTCGATCGCGAGGGTGCCCCAGGTCAGCGCGCGGGTGAGGGGCGTGTGCGTGAGGACCCATCGCCCGAGCGAGGTCGTGTACGCGTCCAACGAGAGCGCCTCGTGGACCGCGGTGGCGTCGTGCGTCCAGGCGGGGTGGAGCTTGTAGGCGACGCTCCAGAGGTAGACCTGCGCGAGCTGGAGCGTCCATCCCCAGGCCGCCAGCCCCTCGACTCTGTCGGACCCGGCCGGCGCGCCTCGCCCCGCGCGTGCGTCGAGGCTCCAGCGCGCGCCCATCGGCAGGAGGAGGCTCCAGAACAGCGCGAGCCGGAGCACCGCGTCGCCTCTGTGTAAGACCCAGGGCGCGCGCGCGTGGAGGCCGATCGTCAGGACGAGGCAGGCCAGGCCGGTCCAGCGCGTCCGCCAGCCCAGCGCCCAGGTCGCGGCAGCGATGGCGTGAAGGATGAGGCAGGAGGAAGCCCAGGGCGCGCCACCTCCCCATGAATGGACGCTGTACCAGGGGAGCTCGAGCGCTGCGCGCGGGATGAGGCCGTCGTCGGTGTAATGCGCGCCGAGGTCGCCCAGGCGCCCGACGAGGTCGACGAACATGAGCGCGCCCAGCCCGGCGCGCGACAGCGCGAGCGCGCGGAGGTCGAGCGAGAGCGGCGCGTCTTTCACGTGGACTCCATGGGGCGTGGTGCGCCCTCATGATGTGTCCAGCCGCCGCGAGGGGCTGCTTAGAGGTGATTAGAGGTCGTCCTCGACGATCTCCACGCGCAGGTGGGGGCGCAACCTGTAGCCCTCGCTCAGCGTCTCGATGAGGTCCCCGAACCCGAGCTTTCGGAGCTTGTTGATCGTGACGTAGAGGCGCATGAGCGCCGCGCGCGGCTCGACCTGCTGCCCCGGCCACGCGCGCTCGAACAGGTCCATCGCCTCGATCGGCTCGCCTGGTCGCTCCTCGAGCTCGTCGATGAGCACATGGAGCACCGCGCGGACGGTGTGGCTTCGCCTGAGGTCGACGATGTCGCCGTCCTCGAGCCGCACCCGCGCGCGCTCGGTGTCACAACGCATGACGACGCGCTCGGCGCGCGCGTTGACGGACTCGAGGGCGCGCTCGTGGGCGCGCTCGAGCGTGCCCCACGAGGGCTGCGCGCGAGCGCCCTCGGGGGTCTCGATCGCGCGCGCCCACGCGGACTTGAGGTTCGCCGCGTCGGGCGTGACCCAGCCGTGCTCGGCGACCTCGGTCATGAGCGTGAGCGCGCCGATCGTGTGGCACATCTCCTCCTCGCCGTGTTCTGTGAAGAACTCGAGCGCCTCGACCAGGAGCGCCCGCCCCCGATCGAGCGAGCCCTGGCAGGCCAGGCACGCACCCAGCCACGCCTTGCACTGGTGGATGTTCCAGGCGTTGCCCGACGCCTGGTTCCACTCGAGCGTCTGCTCGAGGTGGAGGCGAGCGGGGACCCAGCCGAGCGTGCTCGCGTGCGCCAGCGCGAGCAGGTACGTGCAGTTGGTGCGCGCGAACGCCTGGCCGGCGTGGATGGAGAGGTCGCGCGCCGAGGCGAACGCCGCGCGCGCGGCGCCGGCGTCGCCGGCGTGGAGCTCGGCGTAACCGAGGCTGGCGATCATCATGATCATGGGCATGGGCGAGGAACCCTGGCTCATGTGAGAGAGCCCCTCGAGCGCCGCGGCCCTCGCCTCGGCGATGCGCCTGGCGTGGATGTGGTGGCGGTGGAGCGCGAGGTAAGCGAGCTGTAGCGGCGCCGACCCGCCGAGCTCCTCGGCGCGCTCCACCGCCCACAGCGCGAGCTCGCGGGCGCGCTGTGGGTCGTTCGCGCATTGTGACTGCGACGCGAGCGACGCCGCCCAGACGGCGTGCGACGGGAAGCGGTCCCTCGGGATCTCTTCGTAGAGCGCCTCGAACATCGGCGCGAGCTGCGCCGATGAGGCCGACGTCTCCTCGGCCAGCCTCGCCTGGCGCAGCCGTAGCTCCCACCAGATCTGCTCGTCGTAGGCCTCGGCGCCGTGTTCGACGCAACGCGCGATGAGCGCCGCGGTCTCTTCACTCTCGGTGAGCTCGGCGTCCAACACGACCATCCCCGCGAACGTCAGCGGCGGGTCCCAGCGCACGCGGTCGACCGACTCGGAGAGCGCGCGCGCCCGCGCGATGAGCCCCGCGTAGTCGAACGAGAGGCGAGCCCTCTCGAAGAGCGGGTACGCGCGGACGACTCTGTCGATCGCGGTGACGTCCGAGGCCTGGAGGGCGTCCTCGAGCGCGCGCCACGGCAACAGCGCGCAGGCGCGGCGGCTGGGGAAGCGGGACACGTTCGAGAAGGGCGCGAAGCGGGGGTCGGAGTCGTCGGCGTGCGCGAGCGTGTGCTCGAGCGCGGCGCGCAGGTCGGGGAGCGCGGCCAGCGGCGCTCCCTCGATGAGCCGGGACATCAGCGCGGCCGATGCCTGGCAGATCGAGCACGCCCTGGAGCCGAAGGACACTGCGTCCACGCGACCCTCGCCCACGACCAGTGAGAGCTCGACGTCGTCACCGCACAGCGGGTTGGTCGTGCGCGAGGTGTGCGTGGGGGCGTCGAGGGGCGCGCGGTGGGTCGCGTCCCTGGAGAGCGCCAGGAGCTGTTCGGAGTACAGGGGCACGGTCGGACTCGCGCGAGAGGAAGACGCGCCGATCGTGGCAGCGCTTCGGAGGCGCCGCAACAGGCAGATCGCGTCTGGCGCCTCGTCACTTCTTCTCGGCGTCGTCCTTGCGCAGCTTCTTGGCGATGATCGCGTCGCCGAAGCGCTCGTAGTTCGCCAGCCACGCGGCGGCGTTGACGACGTAGCGCCCCGTGCCGGCGGTGTCCCACTTGTTGTAGAGGCGAGTGAACCCGCCATCGAGGATCAGGCGCTTGCCCTCGCCCTCGTAGTACGCGGTCACGAGGTTGTTCGCCGAGCCGTAGATGAGCGGCTTGAGCTTCGCGTTCGGCTGGATGGTGGCGATGGTGATGCCCTCGTAGATGTGCTCGAGGCCGGTGGTGAGGAGGTGGTCGGGCACGAGGCCCGGCGTGCCGTCCTTCTCGCGCAGCCCCACGGGCTTGTCGCCCATCGTGTCACCGAGCATGCTGCCACCGATGAGCGCCTGCGCGACCGCGTTCGCGTCGGCGTAGTAGGGCTGGTTGTCGCCCCAGATGTAGACGCCGTGGCCGTCCTCGTAGAAGTTCTTGATGGCCGAGATGTGCGCGTCGGAGAGCTGGCGCGTGGAGTCCGAGATGATCCAGAGCTGGTTGGCCTTCTGGAGCCCCTTCTGGAGCTCCTCGACGCTCGGCGCGCCGCTCCAACGGTAGACCGAGAACCCCTTGCGCTTGAGCGCCTCGCGCGGCTTGTCGAAGGGGAACGCGTAGAGCTGGATGACGGCCACGGTCTGGCCCTCGAAGGCGCCGTCGACGGCGAGGTCGTGCTGCGTGCCCGAGACGTTCCCGTAGCGGTCCTTGGAGACCTTGCGCTCGACGTCTCTGTACTCCTCGGCGCCCGTCTGCGCGTTCTTTTTCATGACCCGGACCGTCTCGGTCTGTGGGGCGCTCTGGCCAGCGGACCTGTTGTACTGGGCGGAGGCGTCCGCGCAGAAGAGCAGCGTGAGCATCGCGGACAGGAGGCTCGAGAGGAGGCGTCGATTCATGAATTCTTTCCGAGGTTTGGCTGTGGATACGTGTCGTGGTCGTCGTGACATTGGGTGAAGACGCACGCGGCGGGTTTTGGATCTGACGAGGCGTGATAAAGTCACCCCACCGAGGAGCCACAGGAGCGAGCGTGAAGATCTACGAGCTGCGCGTAGAGGTGCTGGGAGAGGGCGTGTGGAGGCGCCTGGAGGTCCCCGCGGAGATGACGCTGGCGGGCCTGCACCTGACGTTGCAGCGCGCCATGGGTTGGACCAACTCCGGGCTCTATGCCTTCGAGACCTCCGACGCGCGCTACAGCGTGCTCAACCACGAGGACGAGTGGATGCGCGATCCGCGCGCCACCGACGTCCGCATCCGCAGGATCGGGGAGCTCGCCGCGCGCGCCGACCACATCGACTACATCTACGAGGGGGCTCGGAGCTGGCGCCACGCGATCGTGGTGGAGGGCGCGGCGGACGCGATCCCCGGCGCGCGCTACCCGAGGGTGGTCGGAGGTGAGGGCGTGAGCGTGATGGAATCGCTCGAGCCAGGCGCATGGCACGAGCCGTCGTCCGAGGAGCTGCCCACCTTCGACGACATCCAGCGGCAGGCGTCCGCGGACGCTGGCTT
>CAJXPN010000050.1 GCA_913058025.1 uncultured Myxococcales bacterium
GTGTATAAGAGACAGCTCCCCACCCGCGAACCTTCCCGCAGCCTCTACCCGACGAGGAGTGCGATTGCCCTGATGTTCGACGCGCGCGGGCTCGACACGCTGGGCAATCGTCGACGAGGATGTCGCGTCTCGCGTACCCCATACGTCCACTGCCCCGAGGGTGTCTTCGATGAGCGAATCCGAGCCCGAGCGCGCGTCGGTGGGTCCCTATGAGGTCTTGGAGACGGTGTCTCGAGGAGGCATGGGCGCGGTGTACCGGGGGCGCCACGAGGAGACGGGCCAGGAGGTGATCCTGAAGGTGCCCCGGGGTGAGGCGTACGCGGAGGTCGCGCTGGAGCGTGAGGGCGAGGTGCTCGAGGGTCTCGACCACCCGAACATCATGGGCCTGGTGGAGCGAGGGCCTGGCTGGCTCGCGCTCGATGTCGCCGAGGGCGCGCCGCTGCCGCTTGCCCACCCGGGTTTGCTGAGTGAGGACGAGCTCGTCACGCGGCTGGGGCCCTTCGTGGGGTTGTGCCACGCGCTCGCGCACCTGCACGGGCTGGGCTGGGTGCACTCGGACCTGTCCCCGAACAACCTGATGGTCGACGCGGCGGGGCACCTCACGTTGATCGACTTCGGGCTGGTGACCCGCTTCGGTCACCGGCCTGGGCTCGAGGACCTCGAGCGGGCCGGGACGCGCGCGGGGACGCTCGCGTACACGAGCCCGGAGGCGCTCGAGGGCGCGCGGCTCGACGCGCGCTCGGACCTGTACGCGCTCGGGTGCCTGCTCTACGAGCAGCTCACGGGCGCGCCGCCGTTTCGAGGGACCCGCGACGAGGTCGTCCAGGGGCACCTGCGCTCGCGCCCGGCGCGCCTGCCAGGCGAGCTCCCGATCGAGCTGGGGCGCGTGGTGACGAGATTGCTCTCCAAGCAGGCGTCGCGGCGGCCCGGGCACGCGTTCGCCGTCCTCGAGGCGCTCGTCGCGTGTGGGGTGCCCGCGTCCGTGCCACCTCGTCCGCCCAGACCCTACCTCGTGGCGCCGGCGCTCGAGGGGGTCGACGCCGGCCTCGAGCAGTGGGAGGCCGCGCTCGCGGTGGGGGAGCCGCGAGCGTGGGGGCTCACGGGCCCGCCGGGCTCGGGCAAGTCCAGCGTGGCCTTCGAGATGGTGCGGCGCGCGCGCTGGGCAGGGCTCGAGGTCGTCACGTCATCGAGGCAGGAGCGCGGCGTGCTCGGCGTGTTCTCCGAGCTGGTGCCCGAAGACGAGACCCCCAGAGACCCTCTCAAGGCCGCCGAGGGGTTGCACGCGGCGGTCTCGAGCGACCGGTTGCTCGTCGTCGAGGACGCCGAGCGCCTCTCGGAGCGCTCCGTGTACGCGCTCGAGCACCTGCTCACCCACGGCCAGCTCTGGATGATCGTGTGCTCCCGGGAGGAGCTCGACGCCCAGCGCTACGATCGGGTCTTGGTGATGGAGCCGCTCGACGCGCCCCAGCAAGAGCGCATGATCCGGAGCGCGCTGGGTGGCATGCGCGTCCCCGAGGCCCTCGACGCGTTCATCTCGACGCGCTCGGGGGGCAACCCGTGGTTGGTCCTGGAGCACCTGCGCGCGCTGCGCGACGAGGAGCTGCTCGCGTTCGACAACGACGGCGCGTGTCGGTTCGACATGCCCGAAGGCACGCTCTACGCCGAGCTCGATCGCCTGTCCACGCCTGACGCGGTCGCGGCCCTGCTGCGCGAGCGCTTCGAGCGCCTGCCCCCCCGGGCCCGGTCGGCGTGCGCGCTCCTCGCGGTCGCAGGGCGCGCGCTGGCGCGCGACGCGTTCCCCGACGCGCTCGCGCTCGAAGAGGCGCTCGAGTCGGGCATGGTGCTCGAGCGCGTCGAGGTGGTCGAGTGGGGCAACCCATCGATGGCCGAGGTCGTCGCGGCCGCGATGGACGACGACGAGCGCGCCAGCGCCAGCGCACACGCGCTCGAACACCTGGATCTGGACCTGGACGCCCGGGCACGTCTGCTCGAGGTCTCGGGTCGACGCGACCTCGCCTCTCGCGCCTATGAGCGCGCCGGAGAGGCCGCGCTCGAGGACCACGACGTCAACGTCGCGCGCCGTCACCTGCTCGCGGCGTCGTCGCTGAGCGACGACGCGCGCCGGCGCTTCGCGCTCGCCGAGCGCGTGATCGTGTCCTGTATGTTCGCCAACAGGATCCACGGGGCCGCCTTCGAGCTGCTCGATGACGTGCGACCGGGGCTCCCCGAGGACCTCGCGCCGCGCTGGCATCTCATGCGCGGACGCACGTGCTTGTGCGCGGGCGACGCCTCGGGCGCCCTGGTGGAGTTCGAGGCGTGCGCGAGCGCGCGCGACCTCGACGACCTCGAGCTCGCCGCGCAGCTGCGCAAGGCGAGGGGGGTGGCGTACGCGATGCTCGGTGACAACGATCGCGCGCACGAAGAGTACCTGTCGGCGCTCGCGTCGTTCCGGTCCATCCCCAACCCGTTGAGGGTCGCCGACACGTTGCTCAACCTGTTCGTGACGGAGAACTCGATGGGGAGGTCCGAAGAAGCGCTGGAGCACGCCATCGAGGCTCGGGAGATCTACCAGTCGCTCGGCTCGCCCATGCAAATGCTCGTGTCCTGGTCCATGGGATCGGTCCTGCGTTACATGGGCCGGTGCGACGAGGAGCTCGAGCTCCTCGTCGACGTCGTCGAGCACTACCGTCGCCATGGCGGCTACGCACGCGAGAGCACCTGCGAGGAGTCGATGGCGATCTGCCTCCACTACCTCGGCAGGCTGAGCGAGTCCTGGAAGATATTCGCCCGCCTCGCCGACCGCGCGCCGCCCTACTGCGTTGAGAAGACGACCATGGCGTCGCGTTTCTGGTTGGCCTGGATCGCGTCGACTCGTGGAGACCTGGCGTCGTCGAATGCTCACGCCGACGTCTACGTCGCGTACTACACGGGGCCGGAGTACTACTACAAGAACCTCCCTGGGATTTACCTGCGCGCGCTCGTGCTCGCGCTCGGCGGCGACGTCACCGGGGCGAAGGTCGCGCTCGACGCGGCTCAGGCCGCGACCCCCGAGTCTCTGGACGCCTACTTTCGTCCCGTGCTCTCGAAGCTGAACGCGCACACGCTCTACCTGTGCGGCGCGCACGATCGCGTGCTCGAGATCGTCGAGGACGAGGTCTCCTCGCGCCAGGCCGGCGTGCACCCTCGACGCGAGCTGTTCTGGTGTGTGCTGGGCGCGTGCGTGAAGTTCTCACGGGGCACGCTCGAGCCGTCCGAGCTCGACGCGCTCCGCGCCTTGCGCGGGTACGACCGGCTCTCGGACGTGCGGCTCGGGCTGCTCTACGCGCGCTTCGCGCTCGAACGCGGCGACGTCGAGCGCGCGCGCGAGGAGCTCGACTGGGCCGGCGAGCTGTGTGAGACCGAGGGCCTGACCCTCGAGCTGATGACCCTGTGGCGCCTCGAGGCGATGATTGCGCGCGCGCGGGGGGAGGACGACGGCGACGCGCGCGCCGAACTCGCAGCGCTCGAAGCCTCGGCTCCTCCAGGGCTCCTCGAGCTCGCGTGGTGGCCTCCGTCGCCTCCTCGAAGCGACGATTGAGTCCTCGAGATCACGTCTGCTTCGCTCGATCTCGTCACCGCCCGTTCGCCTCCCTGACGATCCGCCCCCCTTCGGTTCTTCAAAGACGCGTCTCGTTTGGACTTTTGGGGAAGCGTTCACCGCGTCGCCCCATCACAGCTCGTATGGGCCACACGACCCCGAGTGAGTCAGACGGATCTTCAACGTCGCGAGGCGCTCTGAGTTCGCCCGCATCACGTCTCTGACCCGAGGGCACCACGATCGCAGGACTCGTCCAGATGAAGGTCATGAACGTCGACGCGTTCGAGGCCATGATCGAACCCTACCTCGGGGGGCTGTACGCGTTCGCGTGTGCATGCGCTGGCGCGCCTGATCAGGCGGAGGAGATCGTCCATGCCACGGTGCTCCGAGCGTGGGATCACGTCGAGTCCTTGCGCGATCACGCGCGCGTCAGACCCTGGCTCTATTCTATCTTGTTGGGCATCTGCGACGAGAGCGCCCTGGAGGTGACCCTCGGGCGCCGCCCGTCGCCCGGTGGCGTGTCGGCCGAGGACGCGGTCGATTCACTCCACGTCGCGCTCGAGCGGGTCCCTGCCTCGTACGCCGTGGTCCTGGAGCTTCGGGATCGTGAGGGGCTGACGTACGGCGAGATCGCGCTGGTCCTCGACGTGCCACGACGCACGGTCATGTCGCGCATCGCGCGAGGCAGAGCGATCCTGGCTGCGTCGGTGCTGGAACGGAAGCGCAGGGGACCCGACCCCTCGGAGGATCATCATGGGTGAGGCTGAAGATCGAAGTGACCTCGTCGCGGGCTTCATCGACGACGAGCTCGATGAGCGCCTCCGTGACGAGGTCGAGCGCAGAGTGTCCCGTGACCTGGAGTGGCGGGACGAGTACTCGTCCCAGGCCGCAACGCGAGCGCAGCTGCGCGCGCTCGAGCCTCCTGAGCTCTCGCGGGCCGCGAGGGGTCGCCTGAGCGCGGCGTTGAGGAGCCACGCCCGCGACACCTCCTCCGAACGGGGTGATGCGGGCGGAGAGGGCGCCCTCGTCATCCCGCTCTTCGCCTTCGAGGACCCGGACGATCTCGATGCCCCAGCGAGCGCCGAGGAGCCCACCCAGGGAGCGCCCACAGGGACGCGCAGGGGTTTCCTCGTCGCGGCCGCCCTCGCGCTCGCCGGGGGGGCTGCGTGGTACGCGGCGTCCTGGCTGGATGAGCGACCCCCGGAGGTCGTGCGCGACGTGATCGCACGGTATCAGGCCGCCGAGCAGGGCAAGGTGCGTTGGGGTGGATCGCAGGAGGGCGAGCTCGCGGACGAGGTCGCCGCGTTGGGTTGGTCCTACCACGACCTGGAGGACGCCCGCGGCGAGCTCAGCTTCGTGGGGTTCAAGGCGACCGAGATCGCGGGGCGTCGCGGCCTCATGGTGGCCTACCGGCGTCGCGGCGAGACGGTCGTCCAGATCCTGCTCGACCAGGAGACGTTCAACACACCCAAAGAGATTCAGGACTCGGTCTGGCGTACGGGGGTTTGGTCGAGCGTCTCGACGCCGCACACGCTCGTGGGTTGGAACGACGGGAAGCACTCCGTGGTCATGGTGGGACCTGGGGACTCCGATGGCCTCGTAGAGCACCGTCCCAAGGCGTGTTTCGGGTACAAGAGCCCCGCTGAGACGGCGGCGGCGAGTCCGCGAAACGCTCCGCGAGATGGGTGATTATGTGTTTTGAATCAACAGCTTGAACCTTGGTTCGACAAGGCTTCGAATCTTCGAATTACCTCTCTATGTCACCAACGGTCATGTTTTCGATCGAGCGGCGCACGATGACACGCGCCGAGACGATTCGAGACGGATTGAAGGTGATGAAGATGGCAGAGAAGAAGTCGAAGATTCGCGTGGAGACCTTCGAGAGCCTCGTCGCTCCTCACCTCCAGCCGCTCTATGGGTTCGCGTTGAGGCGCACGCGCTCACAGGCTGACGCGGAAGACCTCGTCCAGGACACGTTGCTGCGTGGGTGGGATCGAATCGACTCACTCCATGACCCGGAGCGGGTGCGACCATGGCTGTTCACGATCCTCGTGAACCTCCACAACGAGAGGGCGCGCAAGCAGGCCCGACGTCGACGCATCATGCCGATGAGCGACCTCGAGGACACGTTCGACGATCGGATCGTGTCCCCATTGGGCTCTCCGCTCGACGAGGTCATCCGTCATGACGCGATCGAGGCCGTGCGCAAGGCGCTGCGTCAGGTCCCCGACCTCTACGCGATGGCCGTCGAGCTTCGAGACTTCGAGGGCCTCTCGTACAAGGAGATCGCGCGCGTCCTGGACATCCCCGAGGGCACGGTGATGTCTCGCGTCGGGCGAGGCCGCAAGCACCTGGCGCGGCTCCTGTCGGAGTGGCGCGACGCCCCCTCGTCGTCCACGAAGGCGGCGTGACTGGCCTCGTTCGGCGGTCATTCGGCGGATGTGTTGACCCGATCAGGGGAGATGTTCAGGCGGTACCCTCGGCCGCGGACGCTCTGGATGAGCGTGCGTAAGAGCGCGCGCCGGGACATGTCCGCCACGCGCGCGTCGCTCAACCTCCCCGAGAGCTCATCGCGCAGGTCATCTTCGATGAGCTCTCCGATGTCGAGGGCCTCCTCGAACATGTTGCGCAGGTAGGTGATGTTCTGGGGCAGGTTCATCCCGCCAGTGGTCGAGGTTGGGGAGAGCGCGTCCTTTAGGTCGTCGTGCGTCACGACCTCGCCAGCGTCCTGGCAAAGCCTCCAGAGCAGCCGCAACGCCATGGGAAAGAGCGACTGCTCATGCCCCATGAGGTGGACGCTCGGGTGGAGGCCCGCCTTGACGTCGAGGAAGACCTCGATCCGTGACTCCGACACGTGCCCCAGTGAAGGAGGGAGGGAGTAGGCGATCGCCACGGGCGTCGTGTGGGCGGCGAGCGAGACGTGGAGCAGGATGTTCCCGAGCTGGAGCCACGCGACCTCCTCCACGTGGACCTCCTCGTCATGCGCCAACGCGCGCTTGTCGACCCACGTCGAACCCCGCTCGCTCGAGTTGTGCAGCACGAACCCCCCGTCGCGCGCGCGCAACGTGACGTGGTGCGACGAGACGCTCGGATCGTTCAGGCGGACGTGAGCGTGCGTCGCCCGCCCGACGACGAGCTCCTCGGACGCGACCTCGAAGACCTCTCCGACGTCGACCTCGCCAGACGAGGGGGCTCGCTCGACCCTCAGAATGAAATGTCGCATGGCATCCATACGGCTCTGGAACAACGGGCTCACATTGTGCGTCACCACCACGTTCAGTGAAAGCCACAACGCACGAACGGGCCATCTGGGAGCGCGCCGTCGTGTTTTGTTGGGAAGTGGTCGGGCTCAGGCGTCGTCAAGGTAGCTCACGGCACCTCGAACGGGTGCTCGGTGTGGACCGAATACGACGAGAGGAAGAGATGAACAGGACTGGACAGATTCTGGTGGGTGCGCTCTCCGTGCTTTGCGGGGCTCCGACGATTGCGTGGGGGCAGACAGGCGTGAGCGACGACCGCGTGAGCTTGCCGGCAGGCCCCGGATCACTCGAGGGAGTTGGAGAGAACGTCGAGATCAACCCGAACATGGGGTCGATGCGCTACTCTGTGGGTGTGAAGGTGCCCTCGGGCATCAACGGCATGCAGCCAGACCTGAGCTTGAGCTACTCGTCGTCCTCTCCGGCGGACGTCGTGGGGATCGGCTGGTCGATGCAGGCGCCGATCATCGAGCGCATGACCTCGCGCGGCAACCCGCGCTACGGGACCGGCGACCTGATGGCCGCCGACGGCGGGATGGAGCTCGTGCTCATCGACGACTCGGGCGACGACTTCGTGTACCGAGAGCGCTTCGAGAAGGGCTTCAAGCGCTACACCTGGGTCAACGCTGGCGACGACGCCAACGACTACTGGAAGGTCGAGTATCCCGATGGAAACGTGGGGTATTTCGGCGCCGACTCGTCGGGCGGACGCGCGGTGACTGCGCGCACGGAGAACGGCGCTGGGGGCGCGTTCAAGTACCACCTCGTGGAGATGCACGACCCCTTCGGCAACAAGGTCGTCTACGAGTACACCCGCCCCGAGGGCTCCACGCGAGCGCTTATGTCACGGGCGTCCTGGCTGTTCGTGGACGGGGAGCCGACCTACGCCGCCACGTTGAGCTACGGCGCGCGCGGTGAGTCCCTCATCGACGCCGGCGGCGGGTTCGAGGAGATCCTGGCGCACCGGCTCGAGGGGATCTCGATCTTCGCCAGGCAGGAGCTCATCCGAGAGTACGAGCTCGGCTACGAGACCCTCGACGAGACCGGCGGCTTCACGCGCATGAGCGGGGTGACCGAGTATGGCCTCGGCGGCAAGGCCGGCGGTGTGCAGAACCCGATCGGGTTCTCGTTCGCCTACCAGAAGGCGCTGGGCGTCGAGTGCGAGGCCGAGTGCGGAGATCGGCCGTACCTGGTGAACATGGGCGACGTGCCTGGCGGCGTGGACCTGAACTCCGGGTTCTCCACGCTCATCGACATCAACGGCGACGCGCTCCCCGACGTCCTGGACACCTCCCTCGTCGGGGCACACCAGTTCTACGTCAGCCAGCTCACCTACGACCCCGACGCGGGCACCTTCTCCCACGGGTTCGAGCCTCAGGCCGTGGCCTCGGCCGTGGGCACCTCGGGGTTCCTTCGCCTGGGCGGCGCAGGGCGCGTGCAGACGCTCGACATCAACGGTGACGGGTACTCCGACCTGACGAACACGGCCACCGGGGCCTTCCTCCTGAAGGACCCCGACGCCGACGACTGGATCGCGCCGGGCACCGACATCGACGTCAGCCCGCTGGTGGGCACCGACTTCGCCAACGCGAGGTTCTTCGACTACAACGGCGACAAGAAGATCGACCTGCTCATCTCTTCGGGTCAGGTCACGCGGATCATCGAGAACACGGGCGACTCCTTCACGACCTCGGGCGTGCCCAGCGTGAGCCCGTTCGGCGTGGGCTTCGCCGACGCCAACCTCCAGATGAGCGACGTCAACGGCGACGGCATGTCCGACGCCGTCCAGATCCTCACTGGCAACCGCCTGCGCCACCGGATCAACCTGGGCCTGGGCAACTTCACCGACTGGCGCGATCTGCGCATCGACGGCTCGGGCACCATCCGACAGGAAGAGCTCGCGTTCACCGAGCTCGAGGATCTCAACGGCGACGGCCGCGACGACATCGTCGTCGTCTCGCCCACCAGCGTGCGCTACGCGCTCAACCGGGGCGACCGCTTCGACGACTTCGTCGAGCTGGACGCAGGCTCGCTCGGCTTCGACATCCCGGCGCGCGGCGTGAACACGCGGGTGCTCTTCGCGGACATGAACGCCAACGGCTCGCGAGACGTCACCTGGATGGAGGGCTCGAACGTTCGCTACCTCGAGCTCTTCCCCGAGCGGCCCAACCTGCTCGCTCGCATCGAAAACGGGATCGGCTCGGTCCAGAAGGTCTCCTACGGCACCGCCGTCGAGCAGCAGGCGCGCGCGCGCGCTGCAGGACAGGCGTGGAGCAAGTCGCTCCAGATCCCGATGGCCGTGGTCGACCAGACCGACAACTTCGTCACGCTCACGGGAGGCGATGATGGCTCAGGACTCCACGACCTCATCGACTTCACCTACCGCGACGGCTTCTACGACGGCCGCGAGAAACAGTACCGAGGCTTCCAGACGATCCGCAGACGTCAGAACGGCGACGAGTTCCAGCAGGAAGGAACCACGCTGATGACCTACGACATCGGCGACCGCGACCCCTACTTCAACGGGTTGCTCGTCGAGTCGTCCTCCTTCTCCGGCGACACCCCGCTCCAGCGCAGCTCGACGGAGTACGCCGACTGCCCGCTCGAGCAGGTCCCTTCGCCAGCCGAGCTCGAGGCGTTGGGCCGAAAGACCGTGCGCTTCGTCTGCTCGACGACCTCCACGACCCTGCTCCAGGAGGGCGCGCCCGAGTCCGACTGGAAGACGCTCGAGACCAGCTACGCCTACGACGGCTTCGGCAACGTGACGAAGACGACCTCGCTGGGCGAGGTCGCCGTCGAGGGCGATGAGATGCACACCGAGACGACGTTCGCGCGCCCCGAGAGCGCGTGGAACCTCAACCTGCCCGTCCACACGAAGACCTACGTCGACCCCGACGGCGACGTCGCCGAGACCTGGTCGTACTACGACGGCGAGGACTTCGTGGGCCTGGAGGAGGGCTCCTTCACCCACGGCTATCCGACCCGTCAGGTCACCAAGGTCGACGAGGACGGCAAGCTCATCACGTCCTCGCGCCAGCGCCGCGACGCCAGGGGCAACACGGTCGAGACGATCGACCCGAACGGCTCGCTCGAGCAGGCGAACGTCCACCGCACCTCCTACACGTACGATGAGACGGGGCGCTTCCTCTCTGCCACAGACCTCCGCAACCTCGACATCGAGGGCTTCCCCTACACGCTGCGTCGCGAGAACCGCTACGATCAGCGCTGGCAGAAGGTCAGTTACCAGGCCGACTGGATCGTCATGAAGGGCGACGAGCCCCAGACGCCTCGCAACGAGACCACCATCATCTACGACGAGCTCGGCCGACTGTCCGCGCGCCTCGACCCGGGCGATCAGCCCGGGAGCCCCGCGATGGAGGTCTCCTACGCGCTGGGCGATCCGGTCTCCCAGGTCACCGTGCGCACGCGCAGCCAACGCGGCGGCGCCCCCGACCGCGAGACGGTGACGTGCGCCGACGGAATGGGCCGGGACGTCCAGTCGCGCAGCATGCTCGAGGACGGCACGTACCTCGTGACGGGGTTCAAGGTCTTCAACCGGCGCGGCGCGGTCGTCGAGGCGTTCCAGCCCTACGAGGCGACCACGACCGCGTGCGAGATGTCGCTGCCAGACGGCGTGCGCTCGACGAAGACGCGCTACGACGCGCAGTTCCGCCCCCTCGAGACCACCCTCCCCGACGCCGAGATCCACGGCACCGCGTCCGTGAACCGGTACGTCTACAGCCCGCTTGAGCAGCGCTTCTTCGACGCGGAGGACATGGACCCGGCCAGCCCGCATCACGACACGCCGACGACCCGTCACTTCGACGGTCAGCGCCGCGTGGTCGCGCTCGAGCGCGACCTTGGTGACGAGGTCGCGACCTACCAGGCCTTCTACGACAACACCGGCTCGTTCACCGGCTACGCCGACCCGGCGGGCAACCGCCACGAGCTCACCGTCGACCTGGCCGGCCGCGTCACCCAGCTCACCAACCCCAACACGGGCACCACGACGCGCACCTTCGACGACCTCGGCAACCTCGTCTCGAACACCGACGCCCGCGGCGTCACGATGCGCCACGCCTACGACGGCTTGAACCGCCTGCGCGAGCGCTGGGACGAGGGCGACCGGGAGAACACCCTCGTGACCTGGCGCTACGACCTCGACCCCGAGTGCGACAAGGTCGAGTGCACCAACCCCGCGGGCAAGACCACCCGCGTGGAGTACCCGCTCATGGTCGCCGACACGCTCGTGCGTGGTCACCGGCGCATGGGCTACGACAACCGCAACAACCTGATCTTCGAGGCCCAGGGCCTGTCTCTTATACACATCTCCGAGCCCACGAGACAGGCAGAAATCTCG
>CAJXPN010000051.1 GCA_913058025.1 uncultured Myxococcales bacterium
GATCTACACAGAGTAGATCGTCGGCAGCGTCAGATGTGTATAAGAGACAGGTCCCGAAGACCGTGACCGTCTGCGCGCCTCCCGATTGTGACCCACCCGCGCCCGCGGGCACGGACCACGAGTGGGGCGTCGCGCCCGTGATCTCGACGCTCGTCAGGCCTCCGCCACCTCCAGGCAGCCCGAACCCCGAGGACGCGCCGCCGAGCCCTCCGGGCGCCGACGTGCCGAGGTACGACCCCGCGCCGTCGCCTCGCGTGAGCGCCGACTCGCCGCCCTGACCGAGCCACACCGTGACCGTGTCGCCAGGGGTGACCGAGATGGTCCCGTCGACGTAGCCGCCGCCTCCTCCCTGGGTGGCGATCGTGCCCATCTGATCCTCGCCGCCGCCGCCAGCGCCCCACGCTTGCACGAAGAGCTGATCGCAGCCCGCGGGGATGGTGTAGGTGCCCGAGGCGGTCGCGCCGTCCGTCACCGGCTGGTCGACGAAGTACTGGCCCGAGCCGCACGTCCCCGTGTCGCCCGCGCAGCTGCCCGAGGTCGCGCCGCATTCGCAGTCGTCCGCCGGGCAATCGCTGTCGAACGTACACGCCTGACCGCCGCCTCCACCGCACGTGCCGCACTCGGCGTTTCCGCAGTCGACGCCTGTCTCGGTGCCGTCCTGGACGCCGTTGGCGCAGCTCAGCGGCGCGCACGCATTGCCCACGCACGGCGCGTCGCTCGCGCAGTCGGACGCCTGGGTACACGCCTGGCCCTGGTTGCACCTCGAGCAGGCGGATGTCCCGCCGCAGTCGGTGTCGGACTCGTCGATGTCCTGGAGCCCGTTCGAACAGGTCGCCTCGACGCACACCGAGTTCTCGCACGACGTGCCGACCTCGCAGTCGGAGTTGATCGCGCAAGACTGGCTCAGCCCGCAGCGCGAGGAGCAGTCGGGGCCGCCGCAGTCGACGTCGGTCTCGGTGCCGTCCTGGGACGCGTTGCCGCAGAGCGCGCTCTGGCAGACGTCGTCGAGGCAGGTGCTGCCCGCCTGGCAGTCGGTGCCCAGGACGCACGCGCTGCCGTTGTCGCAGCGCGAGCACAGCGACGGTCCGCCGCAGTCGACGTCCGCCTCGTCCAGGTCGACCGACCCGTTGGCGCACGTCGGCGGCACGCAGAGGTTGTCCGCGCACGCGGCGCCCGGCTCGCAGTCCGAAGCTGCGCCGCAGGCAAGGCCGACGGGGCAGCGAGACATACACGTCGCGCCGCCGCAGTCGACGTCCGACTCGTCCACGTCCCTGACCAGGTTCACGCAGTAGGCGGGCTCGCAGACGTCGCTCGCGCACACGCTGCCCGTGGTGCAGTCGGTGTCGGCGCCGCACGCCTTCCCGTCATCGCAGCGCAGGCACTGCGAGGCGCCGCCGCAGTCGACGTCGGCCTCGTCGGCGTCCTTGGTCAGGTTCAGGCAGGCCGTGGGGAAGCAGGCGTTGTTCGAGCACGAGAGGCCCGAGCCGCAGTCGGTCGGCACCAGGCAGCCGACCTGGAATCCGCAGCGCGCGCCGCACACCGAGCCGCCGCAGTCGAGGCCGGTCTCGTTGGCGTCGAGCGCGCCGTTGGCGCACGTCGCGGGCTCGCAGAGGTTGTTGGTGCAGCCGCTGGCCGCCAGGCAATCCGCCGCGAGCGTGCACGCCAGGCCGTCGGCGCATGCGCCGCACCCCGACGATCCGCCGCAGTCGACGTCCGCTTCGTTCGCGTCCTTCGTCCCGTTGACGCACTCCGCGACCACGCAGACGTCGTCCGAGCACGCGCTCCCGGACGCGCAGTCCGAGCTCTGCGTGCACGCGCGGCCGACGAGGCAGCGGTCACAGCTCGACGCGCCGCCGCAGTCGACGTCCGACTCGCTCGAGTCCTTGACCCCGTTTCCGCACGTGCCCCCCGAGCAGACGCCGTTCTCACAGTCGAGCCCGTCGTTGCAGTCCACCGTCGACGAACACGAAAGGCCCTGTCCGCAGGTCCCTGGGCAGTTCGAACCACCGCAATCGAGGCCGGTCTCGTTCGCGTCGAGCACGCCATTCTGGCACGTGCTCCGCTGGCACACGGCGTCGACGCACACGCTCGGGTTGGTGACGTGGAAGGGGCTCCTGCTGATGCAATCGAGGTCGTTGGAGCAGGAGTCTCCGAGGTCGCACAGGCCACAGCCCGAGTTGTTACCGCAGTCGACACCTCCCTCGCCCGGGTCGATCACCCCGTTGAGGCATTGGGTCGGGATGCAGCGCGTCTCGTTGAAGCAACCGAGCCCGGGCGCGCAGTCGCGGTCGATGTCGCAGCCGTTGTCCTGCGTGCATTTCGACTGGCACACAAGGCCGCCGCAATCGTTGCTCGTCTCCCCCGGGTCTAGCCGGCCGTTGGAGCACGTCAGCGGCTCACAGATGCCGTTGGAGGCGCACGTGCTGTCGGCGCCGCAGTCGGAGTCTTGAGCGCAGGCCTCGCCGTCGTCGCATACGAGACAGTCCGGGCCGCCGCAGTCGACGTTCGTCTCATTGACGTCCTGAGTGCCGTTGTCGCACGTGGCCGCCACGCACTGGTTCTCGATGCACAGGTCGCCCGTCACGCAATCCGACGCCGACGCGCACGTCTCGCCGATGGAGCAGCGAGCCGAACACGTCGCGCCGCCGCAGTCGACGTCCGTCTCGTCTCCGTTGACCACGTTGTTCGAGCAGGGAGAGAGGCACCTCCTGTTCGTGCAGGCGAGCCCCGAGCCGCAGTCTTCATCGGCCAGGCACGCGGCGTTCGTGGTGCACTCCGTCGTGCATATGCTCCCGCCACAGTCCGTGTCCGTCTCGTCCTGGTTCTTGACGCCGTCCGAGCAGGTGCCAGAGGGTTGGCACTGGTACCCCGCGCAAGCCAGACCCGCCTTGCAGTCGGAGTCCTGGAGGCACGTCAGGGTCTCTCTACAAGGGGCACACGAGCCTCCACAATCGAACGAGGTCTCGTTGCCGTTGTGTTGCCGGTCCCCACATGAAGGGACCGTCTCCGAGATCACCAAGAGCGCCTTGTCCAGGAAGTTGTTCGGGACGGTGACCTGGAACCCCGGGCCCTCCCACCTGGTGAAGCTGTTGGTGTCCCCCTTGAGGCTGATGCGTGAGAGCCGATTGCCGCGGACGGGGTACTGGCTCGATTGTGGCTGTCGTAGGACTCGAAAGGACCAGTAGTTCTCGTAGGTGCCCAGGTTCGTCACCGCGACGCCGATGTCGACGACTCGGACGGGTCCGCCGTCCACGCGGTAGGCGAACTTGATGGGGTCACCCCTCAGGATTTCGAGGCCCGTGGGGTGAGGCGAGCCGTCTGGTGACGTGTAGAACTGGTAGAAGGTGCTCGTTTTGATGGACACGATCATTTGATTACGGACATCCGCCGGGCACGTCATGCTCAGGATGCCTTCGGCCAAGGCGGGCTCGGACGCGGTGGGCCCGGCGGACCTGGACGTGTCCGCGCTCGCGTTGCAGCTGAAGTTCGAGGTGACGACGTCGTAGTTGTAGCCGTCTCCGATCTTGTAGCGCAGCGTCCCTTCGGTCGTTGAGCCATAGATGTAGGACGTCGTCCCATCGATGTTGGCATAGAACTCGTACTTCCCCTCGGGGGGCGCGCGGTCGAACTCGACGTAGATGGGGTAGGAGATGCGGCACTTGCCCTCGGTGCAGAACGCCGTGTCGCAGTCGGACGCGACCTCGCACGAGGGGGCGTCATCGCCACCCTTCGCGGTGCAGGGGCCGCAGACGTCACCGCCACAGTCCGAGTCGGTTTCGCCGGGGCTCTGCGTGCCGCTGGTGCACGTCGCGTCGAGCTCGTCGCAGGCGCCGCCCTCGCAATAGCCCGAGACGCAGTCGCCGTCGTTGGCGCACGCCTTCTGCCGGCCGCACGTGGCACCGCAGGAGCCGCCGCAGTCGACGTCGGTCTCGCTGCTGTTCTTCGTCCCGTTGCTGCAAATGGCCGCGTCGGCGGGGTTCGTGTCCAGCGTGACCGTGGTGCTGTTCGGGTCCACCGTGGCTTCGGCGTCCTCTCCGTTGGAGGTGTAGTCGAACGTGTTGGTCGTCTTGGCGCCGTTGGTCGTCGTCGTCGTCGCCTCGATCGTGACCCCGGCGCCCTCCTCGAGCCCCGCGACCTTGACCTTGGGCTTGCCGTCGGCGCCGGTCGTGATCGAGACCTCGACCCCGCTGGCGTCCGTGGACGCCGCCACGGTCACGGTCACGACCGTCGTCGAGCCGTCTGCGTTGACTCTGGTCGCGGTGATCTTCACGCCGCCCGAGTTCGTCTCGGACGTGTACGTCACGTTACCGTCGTCGAACGAGGCGGTGTCGCCGACCTTCGCGTCGTCGCTCTCGACGACCGCGATCCCCGTCGTGCCTACGTTGCGGATCGAGACCTTTCCGTCTCGCGTCGTCGCGTTCGTGTTGTCGGACGGGCTCGATGAGATGGTGACCGTATTCTTGGGCTTGAAGCCCCTGGCACGCGTGGCTTGATTGACGATGGCCACGGCGTTTCCGCACAGCGGGCACGAGGAGAAGGCGGGCATGACCCAGTCGCCCTCGGCCTCGAGGACTTCGCCATCGCGGATGCCCGTCTCCTCGCCGTCCTCGTTGCTCGCCACGATCGTGACGCCCGAGTACGTCTGCGTGAAGAACTCGGCGCCTTCACCGAACGGGGAGGGGAGCGTGCCCGACCTGGACTCGACCGACGCGAAGTACAGGTAGTTCCGTGTCTCGTTCGAGCCCTCGTAGACGATCTGCGCGCCGTCGACCCCCGAGATCTCGTACCGCCAGGTGTTCTCCGCCGGGCGGACCTCGATGACCTGCTCGCGCTGGGGGAAGTTGTTGTCGTAGACGCGCAGCCAGTAGAGGCCCTCGTCCTCCTGGTCGCGGAAGTACCCGATGGGAGTGAGCGCGTGGCCGCGCTGGAAGCCGACCGCGGTCCGCTGGGCGATCGCCAGGCGGTAGTGCTTGTCCGTATCGGGCGCGAGCGCCTCCGCGAGGAAGGGGAGGACGTCCTTCGCTTCGCGGCGAATGTCCTCGCGGTCGGGCGTCGGGACGGCCTGCGTCGCCGCCCAGTATGCCAGCTCCTCTTGCAGCGCGACGTTGTCCTGGAGCGTGAGCTCGCCCACGGTCGCGGCGCCGAAGTCGTTGGGGTCGAGCGCCCCGCTGAAGAAACCCAGGGACAGCATGGCGAAGCCCTCGCTGCGCCCCTGATCCAGCGTCTCGTTCGTCCCCTTCATCCACAGGTCGGCCACGATCGTCAGCGCGCACGGGTCGCTGCCCGGTACGCAGACCGCGTCCGCCCCGAACATCCGCTCCATGACCCTGGGGTTGACCTGTTGGGCCAGCCCGCTCCCCCCGAAGTTCTCGAAGGGGAAGGAGTGGAGGGCGAAGTCGAAGCCCGAGTCGACCTGCAACGGGAGCTGCGCCTCCGGGGGCTCCTCCTCCGACCCACACGACGTGCATGAGGTCAGGAAGGCCAGACTCGTGATGAACAACACCCTGAGGGCGTCTCGTTTGAACATCATGGACGTACTCCTGTCGAAGAACGGACCTCATGACACTCGTGTCCCTCACAATCAGGATGGACCTGCTGAAAGAACTCGGGTGTTTTGGGGTCGACTCTGAACGACGCGCTGAACAGGTGTGTTGGGGAGAGCTGCAAGAGACCTAGCATACCTGCCGAGTCCCGTTCGAGAACTTTGCGAAACCTCCAACGGATGACACCCATCATGAGCGCTTCGCCGCCGCCCTGGATGCGGCCGAGTTCACTTCCGAATGCACCTCACTCGACACTTCGAGTGTGCCTTCGTCGACCGACCGCGCCGACCAGGAACAACGCCAGCGCGAACCCGGCCGCCGGTGAACCCGGCTTCGCGGCCGAGGTCGCGCAGCAGCCCTCGTCCTCCTGAGGTTCGCTCGGCGTCGGCTCGGGCTCGGGCTCGGGCTCGGGCTCGGGCTCGGGGTCTGGATCGATCTCGGGGGCGACCGGCGTCCCGCCGTCGCACGTCCAGGGCGCCTCGCCGCCGTCGATCCTGTTTAGGAGATCGAGGTACTCTTCGGGGCGCGTGTAGATGCCGCCGTCGCCGCACTCGAACTCGCTGTCGCTCGTCCCGCGCGAGACCACGCCGACCACGTACACCTCGCCGTCGCTCGCCTCGAAGTAGAGCGGACCGCCGGAGTCGCCCGAGCAACTGTCCGTGCCGAGGCCGTCGGCGCTGCGGGCCGTGAGGATCTCGTAGCCGTTCATCTTGCCGACGGTGGTGCGCCCGGTGTGAAGGACGCCCGACTCGTCCGCGTCGAGGTCGTAGATGCCGTAGCCGGACACGATGACCTCGGCGCCCACGGCGAGCTCACTCGAGAGCTCCTCGGGCAAGAGGGAGGTCGGCGCCATGAGCGCGGCGGGGACCTCGCGGTCGAGCAACAGGAACGCGATGTCATCCGAGCGTCCGAAGGACGACTCGTCCTCGACGTTGGCCGCGTCGTACACGAGCCAGCCGCAGTCCACGTGGATCTCCGAGACGCCGAAGGTGCCGGTCGCCGCGCCCTCCTCGAGGGTGTTCGCGTCCAACGCGCCGACGTAGACGGTGAAGTCGGCGGCGGCGACGACGAACGCGGAGTCGTCCTCGTTGGCGAAGCAGTGCCCCGCGGTCATCACGACGTCTGGCGCGATGAGCGTGCCAGTGCAGAACGGCTCCACGGTCTCGGTGTCGAACAGCGCGACCGTGGAGCGCAGGTCGGCTCGGGTCGCGAGCTCTCCGTTGACCACCCACCGCCTCGACGCCTCGGCGTCCGCGCTCAGCGCCACCGACGAGAGCGCGGCCATCACCGCAAGGCTCATCTTCATCTTCGTCTCCTGCCGACGTGTTCGATCGTGCGTTCAAGATGGGGATGTTTCCCACCATGCGCAAACACGGCGCGTGAGGTCAGAGCGAAAGAGGCCCCGGAAACCCGCGCGGGTCTCCAGGGCCTCTCGTTCCGTGCGTACGTCGACGCTCACGCCTGCGCGGCGAGCTCCTCGTCGGAGGCGCCGGACTCACTCGAGTCTCCTGCGGCCTCGGCGGCCTTGGCGCGGCGCTCGCGGCGGGTCTCGAGGCCGATCTCGATGACCATCAGCCCGACGCCCACCCAGATCCAGGAGTCGGCGATGTTGAAGATCGGCCAGGGGTGTTCGTTGGTGTATTTCCAGAAGATGAAGTCGATGACGTAGTCGAAGCGGAGCCGGTCGATGAAGTTCCCGACCGCGCCCGCGGCGATGAACCCGAGCCCCCACGGCATGAGCTTCTGGTGCTTCTCGAGGCCGACGAGGATGTAGAGGATCGTGGCGAGCGCCACGAGCGTCATCAGGATGAAGAAGGGGCGCTTCCACTTCGGGTCCTGATCGGCCAGGAAGCTGAACGCGGCGCCGGGGTTGCGGGTGTACTGGAAGTCCCAGTAGTCCTCCACGATGACGACCGTGCGGCGCAGGATTCGGATCTCCTGACCCGCCTCGAGCGTGGTGTCGGCGTTCAGGCGCTTGCCGTCCCGGTCGATCACCGAGCGGTTGATGATCCGCGTGACCTCCTCGGGCGTGTTGTAGGTGAGCTCGGCGGTCAGGTAGGTCTCGAGCGCCTGCCCGGCGGCGGCGTCGGGGACCTCGAGGACCATCTCGTGTGTGAAGTGTCCCGGGCGCTGCGTCGCCAAGCGCTGCTCGGCGTACCACTTCGTCCACTGGTCGGCGAACACGCCGACGAAGACGATCCCGAAGAACACCGCGAATTGAATCAGCTTTTGTCTATTCATGTCGGCTCAACAGCCTCGTCTTCGGTGGTGTTCCCAGGGGACTCGTCGGAGGGTCGGGCCTCGGCGAGCTGCGTCTCGCGGCGCTCGCGGATCCCGTCGCGGATGATCTCGATGATCATGAAGCCGACGCCGACGCATATGAACGCGTCGGCGACGTTGAACGTCGGCCACCGGTTGGCGTCGGTGTACTTCCAGAGGATGAAGTCGATGACGTAGCCGAAGCGGATGCGGTCGATGAAGTTTCCTACCGCGCCCGCGGCGATCAGCGCGAGCCCCCAGATGAGGAGCTGCTGCTGAATCTGAACGCCGAGCAGGATGTAGAGGATGACCCCGACGGCGAAGAGGCTCACGACGATGAAGAAGGGGCGGCGCCACTCCGAGTTCTGATCGGCGAGGAAGCCGAACGCGGCGCCGGGGTTGCGGGTGTACTGGAAGTCCCAGTAGCCCTCCACGATGGTGACCTCGCGGCGCGAGATCTTGATGGTCTGCCCCGCCTCGAGCTTCGACGTCGCCACGAGCTGCTTCCCGTCACCGTCGCGCGTGGAGCGCGCGGCGATCCGCGTGACCTCCTCGGGCGTGCTGTAGGCGAGCTCGGCGGTCAGGTAGGTCTTCAGCTCCTGCCCGGCGGCGGCGTCGGGGACCTCGAGGACCATCTCGTGGGTGAAGTGTCCCGGGCGTTGCGTCGCCAGGCGAGCCTCGGCGTAGTACTTCGTCCACTGGTCGGCGAGCACGCCGACCAGGACGATCCCGAAGAACACCAGGTATTTGATCAGCGTCGCCTTGTTCATGGCGCGGGCCTCGTCGTCGCTCGTGTCTTTGCGAAGGGCCGCGCCATGGCGCGGGGCGTGCAAACCTATACGATACCTTGAAACCCGAGCAAGCGTCGGGGCGTCAGATGGCCAGGAGAACTCCGGCGCCTTGCCCGCGCCGCCGAAGCGACTAGTTTCCGTGCGCGCTCACGGCCCGGAAGTCGCGATCTTCATACGACTCGACGAGAGCCCCCGGCCGCGTTGTGGTAGTGTGGTGACGAATCCATACGGCCCGTTGCGCATCTGAAATGCGACGAACCACACGCATGTTCGGTTGCAGGGCGCAACGTGTTGCCCAGGTCCCTGAACTCCATGAGGAGCAACCCTTGAAAGAGACGACGAGCAACGACGAGCCGATCGAGGTCGTCGTTGTCGACGAAGAAGAGGTCGAGGAAGAAGAGGTCGAGTACCGCAGCAACCGCGCGGCGTACGACAAGGCCCAGGAGATCTTGGGAGACCTCTCGCTGCCGATGCTGCGCGATTCGGACATGCAGCTCACCGCGAACACCGATCCGTTGACCGCGTACCTCGCGCGCCTCAACTACATCGAGCCGTTGCCCGCCGGGGAGCAGCAGGAGCTCGCCGAGCGCTACATCAACGACGGCGACCTCAACGCCGCGAAGATGCTCGTGCTGACGAACCTTCGCCTGGTGGTCAAGTTGGCGCGTGAGTACCAGCGCCGGTGGACGAACCTGCTCGACCTGGTCCAGGAGGGCAACGTCGGCCTGGCCGAGGCCGTGACCCGCTACGACCCGTACCGCGGCGTGAAGTTCACGAGCTACGCGCAGTACTGGATCCGCGCGATGATCCTGAACTACCTGATGAACCACCTCCACCCGGTCAAGATAGGGAGCTCGAGGGCGGGTCGTAAGTTGTTTTACAACCTCAAGAAGGCTCGACGCGCCCTCATCAAGGAGGGCCACGCCAACCCGTCGCCCGCGCTGATCGCGGAGTACCTCGACGTCGACGAGAAGGAGGTCGTCCGCGTGGCCGCGCAGCTCGACGCGCCCCCGGTCTTCCTGGACGCCCAGGCCCCCGGTCACGAGAAGACCACCGTCGGCGAGCTCATGCAGTCCGGTGGGATCGACCCGGAGGAGGCCGCGGGCGTGCACGAGTTCCACGTGCGGCTGCGCGAGGTCATGGCCGACTTCGGCAAGCAGATCGGCGACGACCGCGAGCTCGCGATCTGGACCGAGCGCATGATCGCCGAGACCCCGAAGAGCCTGGTCGAGCTCGGCGGTGACTGGGGCGTCTCCAAGGAGCGCATCCGTCAGGTCGAGGTCCAGATCCGCAAGTCGTTCAAGAAGTTCTTGATCGACCGCATGGGAGAGAACGTCCGCCTCGACTTCCTCGAGACGCTGGCCTGATCCCTGGCGCGCTGGCCCGGTCCCTGACGGGAGCCAGCGCGCCGACCTCCTCACGTATCATCTCAGAAGCGGCCCTGCAGGCTCACGCCGCCGCCGCCGGACGTGGCCCACGCGCCCACGCGCGGCGTGGTGTCGAGGCGCTCCGAGCGCATGCCGCTCGGGCTGTTCCACAGCAGGATCGCGCCGGCGATGCCCAGGATGGCCACGCCGCCGCTGATGTAGGTCATGGTCTCGTAGAGGGCGGCCTCGTCGGAGGTGCAGCCGGCGGCGCGGCACGCCTCCGGGTCGGAGACGCCGGACCAGAGGACGCCGAACCCGATCGCGCTGGCGACGCCGATGCCGCCGACGACAGCGAGCGTGATGGGCGCGGCGCCGGGGCCTCTGGAGGAGCCGCCAGGACCCGGATCGAGCTTGGCGGCGTTCGGGTCGCGCTCGAGCGAGAACTCCTCGGTGCGCGAGGCGCCGGAGGAGAGCTCGACGGTCCGCTCGGCGGTCGTGTAGCCGTCCATCTCCACGATGACCGTGTAGGTCTTGGCCTCGAGGGGGAGGTCGATCGTGGGCGTGGTGCCGACGGCGCCGTTGGCGATGTCGTCGAGGTAGACCACGGCGCCGGAGGGGGTCGACTTGATGCGCAGGCTCGTGGACTCGGCGGCTTGCTTGGTCTGGAGGGATGCGATGCGTCGCCTGGCCTCGGGCACCTCGGTGGCGTCGGGCAGGTCTGCGACGAACCGGCGGTAGGCGGTCAGCGCGGCCGCCTCCTCCCCGAGCTTATCGTGGCACCTGGCGATCTGGTAGAGCAGGCGAGGGTGGGGGAACATCTCGTAGGCGTCCCGGAAGTACCCGAGCGACTTGCGCCACTCTCCGCCCTCCGCGTTCGACTCCGCGAGGTCGTAGAGGTTGGCGAGCTGGCGTTGTTGATCCTCGTCCAGGTCGTCCAGCGAGGGGACCTGTGCGAACGCAGGGGTCGCGGACGCGAGCGTGAGCGTCATCGCTGCGGCGACGTGAAGGCAGGCTCGATTCATGGAGTACGTATCCGTGGGTGTCATGGGGATGACTAATCAAAGAGCTTGTCGAGCTTCTTCTTGGTGGACTTCGGGTCGTTCTTGCTCTTGATCTTGTCGAGCAGGTCCTTGCTCTTGGGCTTGGGATCCTTCTTGGGCTCGGGGTCCTTCTCCACGACCTTGGGGCTGTCTCTTATACACATCTGACGCTGCCGACGATCTACTC